>JAZFRU010000020.1:0-3244 GCA_036445815.1 Acidobacteriota bacterium
CCTGGTCCTGGCCGATATGTCGGTATTCCTCGTTGAGTTCGATTCCCAGGGCGTCGGCCAGGCGATTGAGATAATTCATGATACCGACGATGGCGGTTGCATCCACGATGTCTTCATCCGAGAAGCCCTGACCGCGGAGTGAATCCAGGTCATCGGATCGGCAGGTATGGCCTTCCAGATTGAGCTTGTTTGCAAAGTCCAGCAGGGCTCGAGTCGGATCGTCAAGGGAGGCCTGTCGATAGTCTTTCTTGACGGCTTCGGCCAGTTCCCGGTCTCCCAGCTCGGCACGGAGAAACTCTCCGTGAGCTTCCATTCAGTAATGACATTGATTGCCGGCCGAGACCACCACGGCGATCATCTCCTTCTGAGCGCGTGTCAATCCCGAAGGGCCGTACATCAGGGTATTGAACAGGGGCACCCAGCCGCGAGTGAGATCCGGGCGAATGGTGGTGGATCTCAAGATGTTGGGTATCCATCCCCGTTGTTTTCGGAAGCCTTCGTAAAGATTCTTGACATAGCCAGTGGCCTTATCGAGTGGGACGGTTGCGACCCAGGCAATGTCTTCGATGGGCGCGGTGTTTTTAGAACTCATTTTATCTTCAGTCATAATCTCTTTTTACTCACCTATTCTGGATGAAATCTTTGATGATGTGAGTCACTTGCTGGTACTTTTCTCGGAACAGGTAATGGGCAGCCTCATTGATCACGTGAAACTCGGTTCGGGGCACAACCGGGGCAATCACTCTGAGCAGGTTCATACCCGGAATGACAGGTGCGGACACGTCATTGAAACCCCAGAGGATCAGGGTGGGAGCCTTGAGGCGGCCAGCATCGATCCACTGCATGGTCTCCGTTTTCATACCGGCCAATGAACTCTTGAGTAAGTTTCGTCTGGGAAATTTCATTCTTGTCGGTGCTCCTTCGGTAGGCTGCCCCGAATCCTACCACAGAGACACAGAAGTCCTACCACAGAGACACAGAAGTCTTACCACAGAGACACAGAGACACGGAGAAGAAAATCCTTTCCCCTTTTCTTTCGTGGAACGTGGAACCTGGAACGTGAAACGCAGCCGAGCGCGGCGAGGCTGCTCCCTCTGTGGTGCTATTGAGACTGACGGCGGTAGACGGCTGCGTAGACGCTGCGGAAAGGGGAAACGCAGTAATCCTCGATCAACCCTTTGCCCGCGACGGGGTGGGAACTGAGTTCCTGAGTGAAATGGTCGCTGACACGAAAGGAGAGGCGCATGATATCGGCCTTGTCCTCGTGCCTTTCAACACAGAAAGCCTCCTCCAGGTTGGGTTCCAACTCGAAGATATCTTCATAGGAATGCCTTCTCAGTTGATACGGCGAGGGGACCCGTTGTGCTCCCATTTTTCGGTAGTGGTTGAGAAGAGAAGATTGGAAATCCTGGTAGTTGAATTTCTTGACTTTGTTATTGACGCTGATTTCGATGACGCAGTGGGCATCGTCGCAGTAGGATCTGAGGCCGTAGGTGAAGTCGAGTTCGTCCTTGTTGAATTTGATGCGATGACCGGTCTTGTCGTGGAAGTATTTGAGTTCCGGATCTGCGGTTGAGCTGTGTGGCTGGCCTTCAAGCTTGTCCTGGGTGAGATAGTGTCCGGCCACCCGTTCATACCAGTCGTCAATGATCTGGCCTAGAGCTTCGTCGATAGCCGCATAGGCCTGTCGGGCAGTGTTCTTGGTCTTAACCATAATGCTGTCGTTGTAGGACGGGAGTCATTTTAAACCAGGTTCGGTTATCGAGCAATAGCACACGTGTAATCGAC
Source organism: Acidobacteriota bacterium (assembly GCA_036445815.1). Classification (GTDB taxonomy): domain Bacteria; phylum Acidobacteriota; class UBA6911; order RPQK01; family JADFOI01; genus JAPYTY01. The sequence continues at coordinate 1,789 of JAZFRU010000020.1, forward strand.
GTGGATGATTCGCGCTGAAGCCTAAGTAGCGGTAACTTAATTTTGACTCTTACCGGGAAAGCTGTGCGATGGTAAAATGGTAATAACGGACATGCATTTCAGACTGCCCCTGCTTCTGGCTCTCTTGGTCTCTTCCTCATGCGGAGGGCTGGAACGGATAAATAAGATTCCGGTTCCCCGGGAGAACGTGCTGAAGGCCTACCGTCTGATGGCGGAGGGCGATCAGCTTGCCCTGGCAGGACAGGCACACTTTTCTCTGCTCAAGTATCTGGAAGCGTCTCGGTTAAATCCTTACCACGAGGTGATCTTCAACAAGCTGGCGATTGCCTATTCTCGATTGAGTCAATTTCGGCAAGCTGAGGAAGCCATCGATCGGTCGATTCGCCTGGAGCCCGACTATGCCTTTGCGCACAACACCAAGGGCATCGTCCAGCTGGCCAACGAATTCCACCAGTCAGCGATCCGTTCCTTTAAAAAGGCGATCCAACTCAAACCAGAGGAGGCGAACTTCTACGTCAATCTGGGCCATGCTTATCTGAGGATCGACAAGTATGAGGAGGGATTAAAAACCTACCAGATAGCACTTGAGATGGATCCGGAGATTTTGGCCAAGGCGGATGTCATTGAACTGGCCTACCAAAGACAACAGGAGGAAAGTTCGGAGCGTTTTTATCAAATGGCTCGAATCTTTGCCGAGTTGGGCGACAAGACGGTTTGCCTGGACTATCTGGGAAAGGCCTTGTCGGCAGGCTTTGCCAACGGCCGACGACTCCTGGGGGATGCCGCCTTTGAAAAACTTCATAAAGATGAGGATTTCATCGATCTGATGCTTCTTTTTGGTATCGAGGGCAACTGATTTCCCTCAGGGTCAAGCTCCTCTTTTCAATTCATCAGACGGCGAATCCGCTTCTCCAGTTCGATACGAGTCACGTAGCGAGAAGAAGATAAATCCAGGTCCTCTTCCAACGCCCGCCTCACCTCGAACCTCGAACTCTGGCTTAGGATGTCCTGCACCTCGTCGGAAGTCAGCCCCGACGGGTGGGGACCGAGAGGAGAAATCCAGACCTCTTCTTCTCCACTAGTGCATCCGATGACCAGTTGGTTTTGCTGGCAAAAGAACTCCAAGTAGTCGAGCGTGATCCAGTTGATGTTTTTCATTCAAACTCCTTCGAACCCCTAGTTGAATATACGGGTATGACGTAAATCCCGCTGACGCGTTGGTCTTCGACCAGCGGGTTTCACGTTTAACGCAATAGGCGAAGCGGTGGCAGGACCGGCCTGACAAGGCGCTTGAGAGGAGGCCCCCGGAAGCGTACTGTACGGTACGCTGAGGAGGCCGAGGGGTACCCGCTTGCGGGTCATGCAACACAGTCAGGCCGAATCATGGCGCCGATGCAGTAGAGCGGGTGTGAGATAGTCGGGCTAATAAGCGGCCGCTACTAAGAGTTGCCCACCT
>JAZFRU010000021.1:0-2678 GCA_036445815.1 Acidobacteriota bacterium
GTTCCACGTTCCACGTTCCACGAAAAGAATAGTGAGGGCGCACGGCCGTGTGGCCCTAGACATCGCTCCGAAGGAGTGACGACAGGCTGGCTCAGGGCGAAGCCCTGGGACAGTCTTCTTTGTGTCTTTGTGTCTCTGTGGTGGATATCTTCTCTGTGTCTTGGTGGTGAAGCCTGGACCGAATTCGGCACAGATCTAGCTTTTCCCATTCGTGCAACCTGGAACGTGGAACACGCTGGTCGAAGACCAGCGCCCGAGGCACACAGAGTGCCCCTCCTTTACCATCCCGGCTAGCCCGATTTTCTCACACCTTCTCGTAACGAAGCGGCGGAAGGGCCGGCCTGACAAGGCGCACGACCGAGGCCCCCGCAAACGTGCTGTACGGCACGTTGAGGAGGCCGAAGGAGTAGCAACACCGTCAGGGTGGATCATTGCGCCGATGCAGTAGAGGGGGTGTGAGAAATGCGGGCTAATCCTGGTTACTCAGAGTTTCCAACTGATCGATGTGGGTTCTGGCTTGCTGCAGATGCTGGCTGGTGGGATATTCTGCCGTCAGTCTCCGATAGTATCTGAGGGCCTCCTGGGTATTTCCTGCCGTCTCGTGGGTTTGTGCTAGCTCCAGAAGGACTACCGCCTTGGGAAAGGCATCCGACTCATCGACTAGAATCTGCTCCAGAAGAGCTGTGGCCTTCTCGCTGTCGTTCTGAGACTGGGCGATCCGCGCCAGAGTGTTCCTGGCCAGGTGTTCCATCTCGGGCTCGGAAGCGTTCTGGATCACGAAATTCAAATCGGTTTCGGCTTCAGCCGTCTGACCCAGTTCCTGCTTGATCAATCCGGTGTAATAGCGTGACAGAAGGCCAAGGGGGGAGCGGGGAGACTCCTCAACGATGGTTGTAAAGGCTGCCAGTGCTTCATCCAGCCGTTCCTGATCCGAGTCAAAGCGATACTTGGGAGCAACAGCATTTTCGGGGACCGGTTCATCCTCGTCACCTACAGGGGCATGGTAGAGCTCAAGAGTGTCACGGAATCGGGCCTGGAGTTCGAGAGAACTCTGTCCCTGGTAATTCTGCCACACGCTGGATCCCGCGATCGTCAGAATGAAAACCGCCAGAAGACCCATCAACAAGTACCGGTTCTCCGAACACCAATTGTACGTGCCCGACAAGGCCAACTCGATTCGGTCCTGCTGGACAATTTCTTTGCGAGTCAGGTGCTTTCTTGTCAAAAGAACTCCCTTCAATAATTTGTCAAATCTGCGCCTGGCAGGACTCGAACCTGCGGCACAGGGGTTAGGAACCCCTTGCTCTATCCTCTGAGCTACAGGCGCATGAACTCGCACAGTTTAGCAAAATTATCCCGCTTCAGTACAACGACACCCTCTAGAATCAAGTAGTGGACCGGAGAGGGCACCTGGAAGGGCCGTCCTCATTCGCAGGGCCGATACCTCTTCAGTGGGGCTTGTCTGGCACACTCACCTCAGGTAAAATCCAGGGCCTCAAGTTGATGAGATGAAAGAGGTGAACTGATGGAACTCTCGGAAATCGCCAGTGTTCAGTTGGAAGCAGGAGGGGTCATGTACAAGTACCTTCTTATTCAACTGGAACGAGACGGTCAAACCAAGGCCGTCGTTCGAGGGTTGAACTATCAATCCTATCGAAAAGACCTTGAAGAACAGATTGTCCAGACGGCGGAACAGGAACTGAGAGACAGCAGTTTTCTTGAGCAGGGAGGTCGCTTTGAGGTGACCGGCGGTGGCAGCATCACTCTGAATCCCTACTACCAGACCATGACCCTGTTCGGAGCCAGTCAGAGCTATGGAGCGGAGGGGAATCGCGAACCTGTAGCCAAGATGGTGGAAGCAGCTTACCCCGCCCACAAGGTGAGCTGGTTCAGCCCGGATGCCCCCGCGTCCGCACCCTCCAAGCCCGAAAAAGAGTCCTCAGAGGAAGGTTGAACCGGATCCCGGCCCATGCCAGAATGAGGTAATCATGGCAGTAGACGTATTCAAGGACAAATCAACCATCAAGCGGTCCGATCAAAGGAAACGCAAACCCGTCATCATCGCCGTCATCAACGATGCCTGTACCGGATGTGCCGGATCCCCTGCCTGTGTCGACTACTGTCCCATTGCCAATTGCATGATCTGGGTTGACGACCAGGAACATCCTCCCCTGGGACGAATCGAAGTAGACTCGTTGCTGTGCATCGGCTGCAAGCTGTGCACCAGCAAGGGACCTGCAGGCACCTTTCTGGAGGGATGCCCGTGGGATGCCATCGACATGGTCAAAACCAAGGACTACGAATCCGACCTCGGCCCCCTGCCCTACTAGCCCCAGACGCGGGTCTTCGCCCCTTGCGTTTCAGGTTTCATGTTTAACGTTTCACGTTTCAATTTCCGGAGTAGAGGCGCAAGGCCGTGCGCCCACGGCAAGGTCTGTGATGTTAAGAGGCCGCACGGCCGCACTCTTCTCCTTTCGTTAAACGTTAAACGTTAAACATGAAACGCGCTGGTTCAAGACCAGCGCCCGGTAGGCCGTGCGCCCCTACCCTGACTCACCACATGTCAGGGGTCAGCAGGCGGGCCTTGCCCGCCGGGGTCAGCTGGTCAGAAGAATCGGCGCACTGAGGCGCCTCCCACATTCCGGCCCCACGTGAAACGTTAAACCTTCAACGTGAAA
>JAZFRU010000022.1:0-2177 GCA_036445815.1 Acidobacteriota bacterium
GTCCCTCGGCAAAGGGGGGATGGCGGCGCAGGGGGTCCCCGCCCGGAGGCTCGACCTTGATGACATCCATCCCAAGATCCCGCAGAAACTTCCCGCAGAAGGCACCCATCTCGGAACTGATATCCAGCACCCGGTAGCCCGACAGGAGCGACCCGACCGGTATATCCATCAACTTCTACTGCGATTTCGGAGAACGTTCTGTGCCATTCTCCAGCGCAACACCTCGGTGGCTCCTTCGGTGATTCGAATACTTCTGAGCTGGCGATACATCCACTCCAGGGGCAGTTCCTGAGTCAATCCCATGCCTCCGAAGACCTGAATGGCCCGATCGACCACTCGGCCGGCCATCTCGGTACAGACGATTTTCACCATGTAGGAGGCGTTGCGGACATTTTCACCCTGATCATGACGCCAGGCACAATCGTGAACCAACAAACGGGCCTGGTGGATGTCCATCATGGAGTCGGCAATCATGAACTGGACGGCCTGTCTCTCGGCCAACGGTTTGCCGAAGGTCACCCGATCCAGGGCATAGTCCATCATCAGGTCCAGCGCCCGCTGGGCCATTCCCACGCTTTGAGCTCCGTGACACCGCACCCGACCGTCGGTGAGCCACTCCTGGGCCAGTTTGAAGCCGTCGCCGACATTCCCCAGGACATTGGCCTCGGGAACCCGGACGTCTTCGAAGACGATTTCCCAGGGAGAATCGCCCATCATGGTGGGCTGACGCCGCGACAGGGTGACTCCCGGCGTATCCACATCCACCAGGAAGGATGTAATCCCTCCCCGGGCCCGCTTTTCCACATCGGTCAGGGCCATGACCTGAATGAAGTCCGAGTAGCCGGCGCCGCTGATGAAGCGCTTGGTCCCATTGATGACGTAGTCGCCTCCATCCTTGACGGCACGAGTCTGCATGCTGGCCGGATCGGCTCCCGCATCCGGTTCGGTCAGGGCAAAGCACATTCGCTTCTCGCCCTTGAGCACCGGATAAAGATATCGATCTTTCTGCTCCTCGTTGCAGTAAAAAAGCGGAGGGCGAACTTCCGGACCGAACACCTCGTTCATGCGGTACGGAATCACGATGGTTCGACCCACTTCCTCGAAGATCACGCACCGGGTCAACAGGTCCAGATCCATACCTCCATATTCCTGGGGGACATCCAGTAGCCACAGGTCGATCGACCTGGCCTTCTCCTGCAGAACTCGAAGCATCTCCTCCGGCATGGGATCGGCTTCGGGATGAAACTCGGCCTCTCGGGGAATCAGCTCTTCGTCCACGAAGCGGCGAACCGTCTCTTTCAGTAACTCGAGCTCTTCCGTCAGGTGAAAGTTCATCGTCTCTATCCCTTGCGTTTGTATCCCTCCAACCCGGGACGGTAGGTCTTATCGTCGATGAACTGCTTGATCCCCTCATCCCGCCCTTTCTCGGGATCGGTGGCCCGCAGGGCCACCAACTTGGCGCCGATATACTCCTCCGCGTGGGTATAGTCCATGTTTCGACAGGTCTTGAAAACTTCCTTGGTAGCCCGCAGCGCCGCCGGATTCTTGTCGATCAACTTATTGGCCAGCTTCACGGTTTCCTCACGGAGTTTTTCCAGAGGAACCGCATAGTTGACCAGCTTCATCTCGGCCGCCTGTTTGCCGTCGAAGGTATCGCCCGTCATGGAGTAGTACAGGGCATCCCGGTAGCTCATGGCATCGGCAATCACGCGACTGACGATTCCCCCCGGGAAGATGCCGAAATTGATCTCACTCAAACCAAAGGTGGCCTCTTCCGCTGCGATGGCGATGTCGCAGGCGACCAACTGGGTGAACCCTCCGCCAAAGCAGTACCCGTTGACCATGGCGATGGTGGGCACGGGAAAGGTCAACAACTGCCGCCAACGCCACTCGTGGGTGGCCCACTCGGCACGGCGCCGTTCGGCGGGTTTGCCGTCCAGCTCACGGAAGAACGCCTTCAGGTCCTGACCGGCACACCAACTCTCCCCCTCCCCGGTCAAAACCATGACCCTTGTGTCCGGGTCGGACTCCACCTCTATCAGGACATCCACCATCTCGAAGTGAAGTTCCGGACTCATGCAGTTGCGCTTCTCCGGCCGATTTAAAATCACCCAGGTAATGCCGCCCTCTTTCTCAATTTTTACGGTGTTGTACGTTTTCATTTGAATTACCTTTCC
>JAZFRU010000023.1:0-4915 GCA_036445815.1 Acidobacteriota bacterium
GAGTACGCGAGCGTCGAGGGCCACCGGCTGCTGCTCGATCTGCACATTCCCGAAAAAGCAGGAGGTGCCCCGCTGCTGGTCTGGGTCCACGGCGGGGCCTGGCGGGCGGGCTCGAAATCGAGGATGCCTCTGAATGTCCTGGTTGAAGAGGGCTGGGCCATTGCCAGTGTCGATTATCGCCTGACGCCGGTGGCGCGCTTTCCCGCTCAGATCCACGACATCAAGGCCGCGCTTCGATTTCTTCGTGCCCGGGGCGCCGATTACGGACTGGATGCCGAGCACATCGTCATCGCAGGCAATTCAGCGGGGGGACACCTGGCAGCCCTGGTCGGCACCAGCAACGGAGATCAGGACCTGGAAGGTTCCGTTGGCGACTATCTGGAAGAGTCTTCGGATGTGCAGGCCACCGTGAGTTTCTACGGCGCCAGCAATCTGACCACCATTCTGGAGCAATCCACTCCCTTTGGATTGGGAGTCCGCGTTCCCGCCTTGCAACTTCTGCTGGGAGCGCAACCCGAAGACGCACCCCAGATCGCTCGTCTGGCCAGCCCCACCTTTCACGTCGACGCTTCCGACCCGCCTTTGTTGTTGATTCATGGGGATCAGGACCCCCAGATGCCGATCAACCAGTCCCATGAACTGCACGGGCTTTACCTGAAGCTGGAGCTTCCCACCGGACTGGAAGTCATTCACGGGGCAGTTCACGGCGGGCCCGCCTTCTATGATGAGACTCGGCTGCAGATCATCAGGGAGTTCCTGAAGGCTCACCTTTCTATGAAGTGAAGAGCCGGCGCAGGGCAGGTAGGGGCGGTGCATCTGGGTGAAATGTCCCAATGGCCTGCGTGATATCACCTATTCAAGACGGCTGACCGGTCGATAAACTTCCAGGGCACGGACTGCCCCTCTGGTTTCAAAGTTGCTGTCAACTCAACCAGACCCGACTGTCAAAAATCGTGTTTTGGGGGCCTCAAACAGCGAGGAGTAGTCACCATCGTTCACCCGAGATGTGCCTTTCGTTTTAGCCGGAGCCCTGGGGATCGGCATTCTCCAGTGGACTTTCTCAGGCTCAGGTACGGTCCCCTCAGATTTCGATCGATAACTCAATGGAAAGGAAATTCTTATGGCGGAAAAACCCTTTGATCTGGTGATCGTCGGAGCCGGACAGGCCGGCTGTACCCTGGCTGGAAAGATTGCCGAGCACGGGGTCAACCCCACCAATGGGGAACCTCTCAGGATCGCCCTGCTGGATAGGGGACCCTATTTCAAGGGAGATCCCAATCCCGGTTACGGCAGTCCCGAGCGTCGCCAGATGTTCACCAACATCTCACTTGAGTTCAGGAGCCGATACGTTTACCGAGGCGGTGTTCCTGTTGGAGAGAGACGACGGGTGAATCTGAAACCGGGGGAGGATATCTCAATTCAAGGTGCCGGGGCCATCTTCGGAGGAGGAACGATCCACTATACCGCCGTGACTCACGTGCCCTTCGAGATCGATTATGCGGTCTGGGCGGATGAGACCGGGACGGATTGGAACTATGCGACCCTGAAACCCTTCGCGGATCAGATCAATCAAGACTTCAACATCCATGAGAGACCCGACGAACTGCTAACCCCACTGGACAGGATGTTTCGGAGCGCGGCTGAATCGATGGGCTATCCGACTTCTCCCGCTACTATCGCCAAGAGGAACTGCCTGCTGTCGGGCTACTGCGACGGACCCAACATGTGCCGGTATGACGCCCGCCAGGGGAGTTTCATCGCCTATCTTCCCATCGCAGAGGAACGGGGGGTGGAGATGATGCCCGATTGCAATGTGGAGAGAGTGCTCTTCGAGAAATCCGGTGCTCAGGTCCGGGCCAGTGGAGTCGAATACACGCAAAATGGAGTGCGCCACACCCTGGAGGCGTCCCATGTCATCGTCTCCGCCGGAACCTATGCCACCCCGGTCATTCTCTACAAGTCCGGTTACGGTCCGCGTGAACTGACCTCGGGGACGCCCATCGTGGAGAACCGAAATGTGGGCGCCAACACCGACAACCGTCCCCAGGTTCCGGGTCCCATCGGGATCTTCGACGAACCGGTGAGCAATGGAGAGTTCCATCATACCGGTGCCTACTATATCTTTCATGACACCACTGCTGACAAGCGTTACGAGCGGATCCAGATCGACGTCCGGGCCAATGAGGTTCCTTACCCCGATCGGGCGGCCATCAACGCCATGGCCCCTGAATTTGGGCGTGAGCACAAACAGTTCATGCGCGATTTGTGGGACACATCCAGGATGACCCCGGCTCGCCGGCAATTTGCCAGGCAGTGCCGTACCGGTCTGCGAATGGTTCGTCCCCGTCACATCAAGGGCTACATCAACGAGTGGCAGGAGCAGGTTTATCGAAGGAACGACCCCGCCATCATCAAACCGCTGGAGGAAGGTCGGGAGTTGATCTACGAGATGTTGAAGAAGATGGGAGCCAAGGAGATTCTGGGCATGGACAGGCCGGTTCGCAATCCCTATCTGGCCACCTTCGTGGGATCCTGCATTGGTGGTTCGGACCCCAAGAAGTCGGTAGTGGATCCTGACTTTCAGTCTCACGACATCCAGGGCCTCTTTGCCTGCTGTGGAAGCACCGTGCCACGGGCAGCCAGCCAGGGATATGCAGGCTCGGTGGCCACGCTGGCCCTGTTCGCCGCCCACCGCATCGTGGAGAAGAACTTCAGAAGGGGGTAAGGGCCTGATCGGTCGGGTCCGGCCAGGAGCCGGCAGTCCGTGTTACAGGTCCTGTCGGTCTGTCGAGGGGAGTGTTACTCCCCCCAGCCTTTTTTGATCTCAAGGATCCACATCAACCGCCAGAGGTTGGGTTGCTGCCCGGGTTGAGAATTCTTCGTTGTCACCCCAACCCTTCGGTAAAAAGTGCGTCAGTACATCTTTGGCATTGCGGGCCAGGTCTTCGGCAAGGACCTGGACAGGTCTGGCATGGAAGCCTCCCTGCAGTCGCATCACGGCTGACTTGGCCTTGCTTCGGCATTGATCAGGGGGAACCCGGTGTTCGATTCTCAAGAGTGCCGGCTGTTGAAAAATGCGCAACCTCGAGGCCAGCCAGGTCCATGCCACCAGAGGCAGGGTTCCCCAGCCGGTGAGCCGCTGCCCGAGAGAGAGGCTCCCGATCTCTGCGCGAATCTCATTGAACAGCTGACGTGCCTCGGCACGGGTGGCTCGGTTCGGACCGAGGAGCATGGCCGGGTAGAGTCCGGGTAAGGTTTCAATGACTTCCTGTCGCAGGCGCTCGGCCCGGGCTCGCAGCAAAGGATTGGCCGAGGTGCGCAGGGTTCGGTAGCCTTCCAACCATACCTGTACCAACCGCACCATGGAAGGCCCCAATCGCTGAAAGTCCTGTTGGTAAAGTTCCTTCTGGAGAGCTTCCAATTCCGGAGCTTCAAAATGGGGGTGCTTGAAATGCATGGCAAATCCGTCCCAACGTCGAAGATCGGGATTTTTCTGGTACTCGGGTAGGTAGCGTTCTTCTTCCAGTACCTGTTTATGAAAAGGTGTGCCGGGAAAAGCGAAGTAAATGAGAATCTGGGTGAGAGCAGGTCCCAGTTTCATCAGGCGATCGAATTCCTGGAGGATCTGGGCGCGGTCCTGGTAGGGGAATCCGATGATCATCGAAGAAAGAACGGCCACACCTCGGGATCGAAGTGAGGAGTAGAGGGTTTCAAGGGATTGACCCTGGAGCTTTTGGTAGCCCGACTCGGTTCCTTCATAGGCCGTCCAGATGATCCCGAATCCCATCTCGGCGATTTCATCGGCTGTGAATTGCGAAAGACCTTTCACGCTTCCAAAGCCCATGATGTTAAAGGGCTTGCCGCCTTCACGAACGCATTCGAGGTATTCTCTGGCCCGCCTCTTGTAAAGGAAAAAGTCCTCATCTATGAAAATCATCCCACTCAGGGTGTCGCCTTGTTCTTCCGCCTGGCGCTGCATCGCACAAAGTTCCTGATAGATCTCACGCCCGGTTTTCAGATAGGGAACATACTTTCGTTTGAAGAAATGCGACGTGCAGCAGAAATCGCAACCATTGGGGCAACCCAGTCCAGCCGTCAGATGGGCTACCTTGGCATTCCGTTGATAGGAAAACATGCTTGGGGCCGGGATCGGTGCATAAGGGTGCTGCAGGGTGTATTCCCTGGATTCTCCGAGGAGCCTGCGCATGAAGCCGATTCCCTCTTCACGGCAGATGTGATCGGATACTGGGGTGAGGATTTCATCAGGCAAGACGGTGCCGTAACCCCCAAGGATAATGCTGGATTGGGGAGAGTGTTTGCGAATGAGCTGGACCATTCGTCGGACTTTGTGAAAAGTCGCAACCACGAAATTGATTCCTACGTAAGGATAGTTGCCAGTCCTGAGCTCACGAATCAACTCCCTTTCTGACGGGTAATGAAGGACCACCGATGGAAACTCGATGTTCTGGGCGATGTAATCAATGGCCCAGCAGCGAATCACCTGCCTTGGGCTAAAAACACCCTGAGCTCGGGTGACCTGAGCATGGAAGAGTTCGGCACCAACGGAATCCCCTTCTCCAGGGCCACCGAAGGGGCGCACGACCGACGTTAAAAGTATCTTTTCCATTGAGTGTTAATCCTTTTTGGGCGGTACTGCGTGGGGGCAACAAGTATTTGAAAACCAGCTAACGGCGAGTTGGAAGAGCCTCATGACGGTTGCACAGCATATCACGGCGACTCTCGAGCAGACCATCGACTCGGGTGTTTCGGGGGATAAAGGAATTGAGGATTCCACTTCTTGCAATCCGGGTGGGTAGTTGTTACCGTTTTTGGCGAATCAAAACCTCGCGAAAAGGAGAACTCGTCATGGCTGATACCGAGAAGATGAAGGAAGCAAAGAATTTCCACTCGGAAA
>JAZFRU010000024.1:0-2165 GCA_036445815.1 Acidobacteriota bacterium
GGCTCCTATACCCACGGGCAGGCGACGGCCCGATCATCCCGGACTTCCAACTTGGGAACCTCTTTTGAGCAGGAAGGCTGGACCACGGGGCAGCGGGTGTGGAAGGCACATCCGGTTGGTTTTCGAATGGGGCTGGGGATGTCTCCGGACAGGGGAATACGGTCCTCGTGAGTGGCCTTCGGATCGGGACGGGGAACCGCCGAGAGGAGGGCCCGCGAGTAGGGATGGAGGGGCTGCTTGTAGACCTGTTCACCCGAGCCGATTTCCACGATGTTGCCCAGATACATGACCGCGATGCGATCGGAGATGTGCCGCACCACCGATAGATCGTGGGCGATAAAGATGTAGGAGAGGTCGAATTCCTCCTGTAAATCCTGCATGAGATTGATCACCTGGGCTTGAATCGATACGTCCAGGGCGCTGACCGGTTCATCGGCGATGACAATCCTGGGCCGGGTGGAGAGTGCTCGGGCGATGCCGATACGCTGGCGCTGCCCGCCCGAGAATTCGTGAGGGTATCGACTGACATGATCGTCGGAAAGCCCTACCTTCTCGAGCAGTTTCACCACCCGGTCACGGCGTTCGGCCGCCGAGTAACGGGTATGAATTTTGAGGGGCTCCTCGACGATTTGACCGACCGTCAGGCGAGGATTCAAGGAGGAGTAGGGATCCTGGAAGATCATCTGAAGGGCTGAGCGATAGGGGCGCATGTGCGACCGGCTGAGATGAGCCAGATCAATGGTTTTTCCGTTATCCTGGTAAAGAATCTCTCCGGAGATCTCGACGCCGTAGTTCATGGCTCGCAGGATGTTGACGATGGCTCGACCCAGGGTGCTCTTTCCGCAACCCGATTCTCCGACAATGCCCAGTGTCTCACCCTTGAGAAGGTCGAAACTCACGCCGTCCACGGCCTTCACCTCTGCAATTTTTCGAAGTAGCACTCCGCCATGGACGGGAAAGCGGACGCGCAGATCCTTGACCTGGAGAATCTTTTCCATCAGGGCTTCTCTTCTTCCATTAGATGGCAGCGAACCGCATGGCCGGGGGCGATGTCCCGGAGCTGAGGTTCGATGGCGTCGCATTGTTCGAGACGTTCCTGGCATCGAGTGGCAAACTTGCAGCCGACGGGCAGTTCATGAATATCGGGAACGTTGCCCGAAATGGTCTGCAGCCGATCGGTTTTTTCTCCATCAATCTGAGGCAGTGAGGCCAGCAGACCTTGGGTGTAGGGGTGCCGGGGATTCCCGAACAGAGCTTCTACCGGAGCCACCTCCTGGAGGCGGCCTCCGTACATGACCGCCACTCGGTTGCAGGTCTCGGCCACCACCGCCAGATTGTGAGTGATCAGCAAAACCGCCGCGTCCTTTCTCTGTTCCTTGATGCTCAACATCAGGTCCAGGATCTGGGCCTGGACCGTGACGTCCAGCGCCGTGGTGGGTTCGTCGGCAATGAGCAGTGAGGGATTGCAGGCCAGAGCAATGGCGATCATGACGCGTTGACGCATGCCCCCTGAGAGGTGATGAGGATAATCCGACATGCGCAGTTCCGGTTCGGGGATTCCCACCAGTTTCAGCATCTGAACGCTTCGCTGGAACGCTTCTTCCTGGGTGCAAACTTCGTGTTGGGTGATCATCTCCGAGAGCTGCATGCCGATGGTGAAGACCGGGTTCAATGAGGTCATGGGTTCCTGAAAGATCATGCTGATTTCGCTGCCGCGGATTTTCCGAATCTCCTCCCAGGAAAGCTGGAGAAGATCCTGGTTCTGGAAGAGAATGGAGCCGTTGACGATCTCACCGGGAGGGTTGGGAATAAGTCGCAGAATGCTGAGTGCCGTGACCGTTTTTCCGGAGCCGGATTCCCCCACCAGGCCCAGCACCTCTCCCCGGTAGATGTCCAGGTCCACGCCGTCCACGGCTTTGGCAACACCCGATTCGGTGTTGAAGTGAGTCTTGAGATCTCGAATCTGAAGCAGTGTTTCAGTCATTTCGTTAACGCAGCCGGGAATACTCCTTGGGGTCGAAGGCCTCGCGGACGGCTTCTCCGACGAAGACAATCAGAAGCAGCGTTAAAAAGACCGCGGCCAGAGGGAAGAAGACCAGCCACCATTTCGTCAAAAGACTCATCCCCTGGCCGATCAATTCACCCCAGCTGGGCGTGGGAGCCGG
>JAZFRU010000025.1:0-2337 GCA_036445815.1 Acidobacteriota bacterium
CAGGACGGTATGTTTGGAGAGGGGTTCAATCACCGAACCGGAACCATATGCCGCACCGTAGAGGACGCTGCCCGTGTGATGGATGTCATCGCCGGGTATGACCCCAGGGATGAGAGGACGGTCTTTAGCATTGGCCGGACCCCGGAAGCGCCCTATCGTGATTTTGTAGTCGCTGAGGAAGATGTTAACCAGGCGCCCCTCAAAGGTACGCGTATCGGAGTGGTCCGTGAGTTCATGGATAAAGACCTTTTCAATGAGGCTTCCTTCCAGAGCATCGATATTGTAGACAGAGCCATTGACGATCTGCGCGACCTGGGCGCCACGATCATTGATCCAGGTGAGCATGGCGCACTGTTCCAGGAATGTGTCGATCAGTATGTTCCAATCTATCGAAATCAGCGATTCATCAACCAGTTCCCGGAGCAATTCCCGCCAGGAGAAGACTCCATCCAACGCTTACTGGACCTGTACTTCGATCCCTCGCTGGTCCCGCATACGGAAAGTGGAGTTCCAAATATCAGGAACCTGGGACCGAGGTCCCTCCCCGGAGAAGGTAAATACTTCCTGAACCGTTATCTCCGAGAGCGCGGCGATAAGAATATCCAGAGCATCACGGATATGATCAACAAGGCCAATTTCTTTACGGATATTCGTCCCGGCACCGATTTCACGAGTTTTAAAGTACAGCTGGAGAGGACGAATGCTGCCACGACACTGGATCTGGCCAGCCTTTTCCAGGACAGGTTGGCCTATAAAACCATCTTCCTGCAATGCATGACCAAGCTCGATCTTCACGCGGTGACCTATGCGTCCAGTATCCATGTCGCCCATGTGCTCGGGAATCCTTCAGAGCCTTCAAGGTACAACAGTCCCGGCCACCACAGCATCTGGGGAGTCATGGGTATGATTGGCGGTTTCCCCACGATGAACGTCCCGGCAGGTTTTACCTCCCATGTGTTTGACCGTGATGCCGATGGGAACCTGGTGGGGCCTGTTCCTGCAAGGTTGCCCGTGTCCATTACCTTCGCCGGTCCGCATTTTGGTGAGCCCACACTCTTCAAGATAGCTTCGGCCTATGAAGCATCAACCAAACACCGCACATCCCCCCCGGACTTTGGACCGCTTCCTTAAGGGTTGACGGCGATCTCAGGTCGATTGCGGATCAGGCTGTGCACCCGGCGGCAAGGGATAGTTTCCCCATTGATCGGCAGAGGTGGCGGCCCTATAATTTGAGCCAACACAGGACAGACGAGTGATTCGAAAGACAAGGGAGGAATCGAATATGCAGGGAAAAAGGATTCTTATGGTTGTGACCCTGGGGTTTGCGGGTTCGCTTGTGATCCCTCTGCTGGCACGGGTCCAGCAGGAGGCAGGCGACTCCCTGGCTGAGGGAAATGGGAAGGCACTGGTCGCTGCCTCCTGCGCCGGATGTCACTCGATGGAGACCTCCCTGAGAAGGGGCAGAAGCAGAGAGGAGTGGGGGATAACCGTCAACGACATGGTTTCTCGAGGAGCACAGATTGCCCCTTCAGACGCAGAAACCATGATTGACTATCTGGCGGAACACTACGGGTTTGATTTCGTCCCCCCACGGGACCAGTTTGTTATGGTCTGGGTCGACCACCAGGGCAATGAGGAACCGCTGCCGGCACCCCCCGGAGCCTACAACCGGCCGATGCTCTCACCGGACGGCACCCAGGTGGCCGTGGACATCCCTTCGGACACAACATCGGATATCTGGATTTATGACATCCCCAGCGATGAGCTGAGACGATTGACCTTTGAGGGCAACAATCGGTCTGCCACCTGGAGCAACGACGGGCAGTGGGTGGCCTTTGGATCGGACCGGCATCGGTCCCCTGAGGAACGATCCTACCGGGAAGATCATGAAGCCTACCGGAAACGGGCCGATGGGAGCGGGGAAGCGGAACGTCTCACGGATGCTGAATTCAACCACGGGCCTCAACGCTGGACCCCCGACGGCAAGACTCTTTCCATCTCCGAGATTCATCCCGATACCGGTCGGGATATCTGGATGCTTCCCTTCGAGGGGGACCGAACGCCCTGGCTCTTCCTCGCGACCCCCGTTCTGGAAGGGGGCGTTTCTTTTTCAGCCGATGGAAACTGGGTGGCATTCACCACCGGTAAGCCCGGCCAGCGTGAGGTTGTGGTCCGCGCCTTTCCAGGGGTCGAGCCAGCCCATCAGATTACCACGGGCGGAGGAATCGAAGTGGTCTGGCCTCTTAAAAGCAAAGAACTCTTTTACCGCAGTGGGAACAAGAGGATGGCGGTGGAGATCACCACCGGTGACACCCTGACGGTGGGTACGCCCCGTGT
>JAZFRU010000026.1:0-7092 GCA_036445815.1 Acidobacteriota bacterium
CTGGAATCGGAATCGCCGGAGTCGGCAGCAGCGCCGCCGTGGAAGGCTTTCTGACGCCGGTCAGACGCCAGGCGGGCGGAATCAACACGGGCCTGGCGGTGTACAACCCAGGGTCTGAGGCGGTGACATTGAACCTGACCCTCAGGGGGTCGGCTGGGATAACAGTGTCCACCGGCGGTGCCAGTACCAGGGAGATCTCTGCAGGCGGGCACCGCGCTGAATTCATTGACACCCTGTTTCCGAATGCCGATACGGCAGATTTCGAGGGAATTCTGGTGGTCGAGGTCACGGGAGGAACCGTGGCCGCGACGGCCCTCGAACTGGGTGTCTCGGCCGGGCAGTTCACGACACTCCCGGTGACGGCCCTGGAATAACCGATTTCGGGTCAAGGCCCATCTGTCGGGAGCAGGCAAGGGAACGGGCGGCCGGCAAAGGACCGGTCTGACGGGAATGCTGCTTCCCTTTGGCGACAGCGACAGAGGAGTCCCTATAATAGGTTGGGTATGTGTACGTCCCCTTTGCCAGCTCCCGTTGTCGTCGATGACGAAGACGGTCTCGATCGGTTATGCCAGGCCCTGGCTCCCCACCCGGTAGTAGCTGTTGATACTGAATCCAACAGCCTGCACGCCTATCGCGAGTGTGTGTGTCTGATCCAGTTCTCCACACCCGACACCGACTACATCGTCGATCCTCTCGGGTTGCCTGATTTGAACCCTCTTGCCCCCTTTTTCGCCAATTCAAGCCAGCAGAAAATCTTTCACGCCGCTGAGTACGACCTGATCTGTCTCAGGCGCGACTACCACTTCGACATTGCCAACATCTTCGACACGATGAGCGCCGCGCGCACTCTCGGCTGGCCGCAGGTCGGCCTGGCCGCCATTCTGGACACCCACTTCGGCGTGAAGCTGAACAAGAAGTATCAGCGTGCCGATTGGAAACGCCGTCCCCTGAAGCCGGAGCAGCTGGACTACGCGCGGCTCGACACCCACTACCTGGTGGCGCTGCGTGATCTGCAGATACAGTTGCTGAAGGAGGCCGGTCACTGGCCGGAGGCACAGGAGGACTTTGCCCGTCTGGTGCGACAGCGGCCCGGCTCGGACCGGCCCGACCCGAACCCGCTGGCCTTCTGGCGCGTCAAGGGCGCCCGCGACCTCTCGCCGGCACAGGCCGCGGTCCTTCAGGCCCTCTTCGGGTACCGCGAAGAGCAGGCCGCGCGCATGGATCGTCCCCCCTTCAAGGTCATGGGAGAGGCCGTGCTGATGGAGCTTGTCCGTCGCGCTCCGACTCGCATCGAAGAGCTGAAGCGGCTGCCCGGGCTGACGCCGAAGCTCATGCACCGCCATGGGCGCGGTCTGTTGCGCGCAATGGAGAAGGGACTTCACGGTCCCACCCCTCGAGCGCCTCAGGCCCTACGAGAGTCTGACGACGTACGCGACCGGTACGATCTCCTGCATGCCTGGCGGAAGAAGCGGGCCAGGGCGCGCGGGGTCGAGTCGGATGTGATTCTTCCGCGTACCGTGCTCCGAGATCTCGCCCGCAGCCGCCCTCTGACTCACGGCGAACTGGAGGAGATCGCGGACTTTGGACCCTGGCGGCGGAAGGCGTACGGGGCAGAGATTCTCGTCCTGCTGTCGGGCGCTACCCCTTCGCCGGATTCACCCTGAGAAACAAAATAAATTGAAACTTTCACGTTGACTTGGCATATAAGTGTATATACAATAATAAATCAAGATGAAAAAGAAAACAGAAAAGACAACGGCTGAGACGATCGCACAGGGCTGCATCGCCGGACGAATGCGCTTGCTCAACCGGGTCGTTACCCGCACCTACGACGATGCCCTGCGTCCCCTGGGCATCAAGACCAGTCAGCTCAACATCCTGGTCGTCACCGCAGGTCTGGGCCTGGCTCGTCCCGCGGAGATCAGCAGCCGACTGAAGATGGAGATCTCCACCGTGAGCCGCAATGTCGACCGGATGCGAGCCCAGGGGTGGGTGGAGGTCGTGGAGGACGAGCAAGATGCCCGGGCCCACAAGCTGAGGCTGAGCGGCAAGGGGAAACGGCTCCTGGAGAAAGCCAAACCCGCC
Source organism: Acidobacteriota bacterium (assembly GCA_036445815.1). Lineage (GTDB taxonomy): Bacteria > Acidobacteriota > UBA6911 > RPQK01 > JADFOI01 > JAPYTY01. Next base: position 2,086 of record JAZFRU010000026.1, read on the forward strand.
TGGGATAAAGCCCAGGCGATAGTAAAGGAACTCCTCGGAAGGGATGGAGTGCAGGCCATCATGAGTGGAGCCGAAAGTGCCGGGGCGACCGTCTAAGGTTTTTTTTGCGCAGAAATATGTATATGCAAATAAATGAGTCATTCGTTAACGGAAACTATCGAAACACTCTTTGAAAGGAGTACCCATGAAGATCTCAATTCTCCCTATTTTTATCCTCTTTGTTTTTGCCTTTGTTGTCTGGATGACTCGCAGAGCCCGACACCATCGGTCAATCACGGGAGAAGAGGCACGCAGTCTGTACAGCTTGATCGGTGCCCTGGCCGGCTGGACTCTGGTGAGTACGGGGCTGGGTCTGGCCGGCCTTCACACTTCTGCCTGGCTTCTGCAGACCGTTCCGCTGCTGTGGCAGGCGGTCCTACCGGTCGTCATCGTCATGACGGCCTTCATGTTTTCCGAGCGTCTGCGAAGTGCGCTTCGTGGAGTGGCGCGCTCCACTCCGGCCGTGTGGTTGGTTTTGATCCAGGCCTTGCGCATCGGGGCCCTCGGTGGAGTGATCAAGGGGATCACCGGTGAGATCACTTCAGGGTATGTGTTCTGGATTGGAATTCCTGATTTTCTGTTCGGTCTCTCGGCCATCGCCGTTGGATGGCTATTGCTTCGGGGATCCATCGGACCTCGCTTTCTGGTGGCCTGGAGCCTGACAGGTGCCGCCATTATCCTGGTGCCGACCTTCGCCTTCATGGGTTACTGGATGAACGAACCCGGATTCACCTTTATTTTCCAGTTTCCCATGGTCCTGGCGCCAAGTATCGTCGTGCCCATGTTCATCTCTTTGAACGCCTTGTTGGCCTGGAGATCCTTTCGATACGGATCTCAGGGCACAACGGTCGGACTTCCAGGAACGGCAGGAGCGGCCCAGGAAGGAGACTTGTGCTACAAATAGGGTCCCAGGGCCTTCAGGGAACAGGTGCTGGCACCGGGATCGACCCTGATTCGGTTGGAAAATCCGCAGTCCTGAACCCGAAGGTGGTGTGCCGGGCCCGCTGCCGGTATCGTCAACTAGATTCGAAAGTGTTTTGAACTCATGCCTGAAGTCTCGGTTGTTCTCCCTGTCTTCAATGGTGCCGAGACGATCGCGAGGGCCGTGCGATCGATTCTCGATCAGACCTTGCGCCAGATCGAATTGATCGTGCTTGATGATGGTTCGACGGATGAGACCGCAGCCGTGGTGCGAACAATTCGCGACCCACGTTTGAGATTGATTCAATGTCCCCACCGGGGCGTCGCAGGGGCGGCGAATGCCGCCACCGAGCTTGCGGTGGCGCCATTGCTCGCGCGGATGGATGCTGATGACTTTGCCTATCCGCTGCGGCTCGAGAAACAACTGCAACGGCTTCACCAACAGAATTTCGACGTGGTTGGATGTCGGGTGCGTATCCTGGACGAATCACACAGTCCGGCGGGTTCGATGCAGCGCTACCAGCACTGGATCAACCAGGAAACCCTTGAATCCCAACAGATTTCGGCTCTCAGGTTCGTGGAGTTTCCCCTGGTCAATCCGACTCTCCTGGCCCGGCGGAGCTACTTCGAAATGGGTTTTCGCGACGGTGATCTTCCTGAGGACTACGACTTGATGCTGCGTGCTTCCGCCCGGGGCATGCGATTCGGAAAAGTGGATGAGGTTTTGCTGGACTGGGCGGATCATCCGGACCGACTGACGCGAACCGATCCTCGTTATACGTTCGAAGCGTTCACCCGTTGTCGACAATTGCACCTGTTGGCGGGGCCGCTTCGCGGCGTCAAGAGCGTTGACCTGTGGGGTGTTGGGGAAACAGGTAAGCCGTGGCTCCGCTGGCTGCAGGCTCAAGATATCGTGGTCCGGCGAGGATACGACATTAATGAGCGCAAGGTGAATGAAACCATCCACGGCGTTTGTATCGCCCATCCCTCCGAAATGCCGGATGCCGATGGGTTGCCGCTCATCATCGCCGTGGGAGCGGAACACGCCCGCCCGTTGATCCTGCCGGAAATTCTGTCGCGAGGATATGTTCCGGGCGGCGATGCCTGGTTTGTCGCGTGAACCCTCACCGTGAAGCGGTCACTCCCCGGGTGCCGTGGCATGCTCCTGTCGATCTGTCATTTCTGCCGCCCGATTTTCCGGGTTGAAGCGTTCCGCTTCGCAGGGTTGCTGGTGGAAGTATTCTCGTATCAATTGGAACTGCTCGCGGGCGATTTCTGTACCCATCAGATTTCTACGAACTTCGGTTGAGACGTGCCTGCCCTTCAAGTACCAGTCAATATGTTTACGGGCCACCCGAACCCCTTGATACTCTCCATAGGAACGATGCAGCTGGGTCACATGCCGCTCCAGAGTGTCGAGGACTTCCAGCGGGCCGGGAGCCGGAAGCCGTTGACCCGTATCCAGGTAGTGCCTGATCTCTCGAAAGATCCAGGGGTTGCCCTGGGCCGCCCGGCCAATCATCAGGCCGTCTGCACCGGTGAATGCGAGGATCTCGGCGGCTTGTTGCGGTGTCTGGATGTCGCCATTGGCAAAGACGGGAATGGAGACGCTCTGGCAAATATCCCGGATGGTGTCGTATTCAACTCGGCCGGTAAACCGGTCGGCACGGGTTCGCCCATGTACGGCCAGGGCGGCGATGCCGGATTGTTCCGCGATGGCGGCTATGGTCGTCCCGTTTCTTTGCCGAGGATGGGGTCCGGTCCTGATTTTTAAAGTGACCGGTACCTTCACTGCCGATACGACGGCATCCAGTATGCGGACAACCTTTTCGGGATCGGAAAGCAGGGCCGAGCCGGCCTGCTTGTTGCAGACTTTCCTGGCCGGACAACCCATGTTGATGTCGATGATGTGTGCGCCTCGAGCCACGTTGTAGCGAGCGGCATCCGCCATCCAGGCTGGATCGCTGCCGGCAATCTGTACGGCGATCGGGCCTGGCTCGCCTTCAAAATCACCACGCAGGCGTCCCGTTGGAGTGTTTCTGAAGACAGGATTGGCCGAGAGCATTTCCGAAACCAGATACCCTGCGCCCAGTTCTCGACACAGCTGGCGGAAAAACCGGTCGGTGATGCCGACCATTGGCGCCAGTGCCAGCGGGTTTTCTATCGGGTAAGGGCCAATTCTTATGGGAGTCATGTTCATCTCTCAGCTCAAGACACCGATTCAAGGGTAAAACGTGGCCGCGGTCCCACTTCCAGAACCGAGGTTCCAGTTAAAGAATACCAGCTTAATTGGCGTGGCCGGGTTGCTGAACCCTGACTTCAGTGTTGTTGTGTCAAGATGAAGGCTCTCGAGGACGGACTCATCGGGTGTCCTGAACCACGATTCAACCCGATACGAGATCGACGAGGCATTGAAAAATCCGGGATATGAACCACTGATCATTACGCGGAAGTCAGTCGAGGAGATTAAGCTTTGGTCCAGATGTCGGAGCCGAATCAGCCCCAAACCGTCAGAGAAGAGATCGCGAACAGCCTGAGCCACGGTATCGGCTTGCTGGCGGCCATGGCTGCCCTGCCGATTCTGGTTCTGGCCGCCATCCAGCGCGAGGATGTGCCGGGAATTGTGGGAGCGAGTGTGTTCGGGACCACCATGGTCTTGATGTACCTCACCTCCACCCTCTACCATACCTTCCCAGAGAGCCGGACCAAACGGGTCTTTCAGGTTCTGGATCATGGGGCGATCTTCCTCCTGATCGCTGGAACCTACACGCCGTTCGCGCTGGGTGTGCTCAGCGGCGCCTGGGGCTGGACCCTGCTCGGCCTTGAGTGGGGACTGGCCATTGTCGGTGTGGTTATGAAGATTTTCTGGCGGGTACGGTTCCCGAGGCTTTCCATCGTTCTGTATCTGATCATGGGCTGGCTCGTCCTGGTCGCCGTCAATCCGTTGTCGCTTACGATGCCCCTCTGGGGGGTTTTCTGGCTGGTGACAGGCGGTGTCGCCTACACCGCGGGTGTGGTCTGGTATTCAGCCAAGAGTGTGCGTTACAACCATTTGGTCTGGCACCTCTTCGTCATGCTGGGCACCGGCTGCCACTTTATTGCGGTGTTGTGGTACGCGGCCTAGGAATTTCTAGAAGAGGGAAGAGTCGGGCAAGGTGGATGGAGGGAGTCGGCTTCACGATTCAGTCCCCCCCTCGGTCGGGGATGAAATGGTCGGGCCTGACCGAGACTCAAACCCGCACGAGGGTGTATCTCTCTCTTATCGGATTCCTGGTCTCCTGGCCGGATGTTGGTCAGCGCTCTTTACGGGCTGACGTGCAGGACCGCTCGAATTTGAAGCGTTGACCACTGCATCAGGACCTCTGCACTACTGTCGTCCACGGAGTTCAACTCGATGGTGAATTGCTCCACACTTTCGGCAAGTTCAGAATACTCCAGAGGCGTTTCGGCGACGTCGGCTGCCGGGTTGTGACTCAGTCCCCAAACGTCGGGTTCTGAGTTAAAAATGAGACGCCAGTTGTCTGAGGTGACCTTCTTGGCCCAGATCGAATACCTTCCTGCTTGAAGAACGGTGTCACCAAAAGCCAGATCGCTGCTGGTTTCAAGGGTGGTCGCATCGTTCATACCCAGTCTCCATATCTGTCCGTCCGGCAGTTGGGACAGCATATCCCGTCCCTGGAGTTGGGGGCGCCCGTAGTTAATGGAAACCTGAGTAGCGCCGAGCGCTAGTTCAGCCGTCCCTCGGTCGCTGGATGCAGCTGGCTCGGCTTCTCCCCCACTGGAAGCAGCGGGCTGTTCGGCTGTCGGCGGCGAGCTGCAGGCTGCAGCCCACAAGGTCAGAGTAAGAAAGGTAACAAAAATTCGATACATCATGTCCTCCAATGGCTGAAATTCTATCAGTAAAAAGACAAACGCGCTTTGCGCGCTTTCCAGGTTCCAAGTTCCAGGTTGGAATTTGGAATTTGTGATTTGGAATTTCCGCAGACCTCGGTCAGTTGTCAGCTGTCAGCTGTATCCGTATAATGCACGGCCGAAAGGAGAGACTCT
>JAZFRU010000027.1:0-15557 GCA_036445815.1 Acidobacteriota bacterium
GGAACATCCTTCAAATGGTAACGAACACGAATCTGGGTGATGACGGCCTTGTTGTCCACTTCCTCAATGTCGCCCTCCACATCGGCATAGAGCTGACCCGAGGTTGCCGGAATTTGGCGTGCTTCCAGCACGCCTGCTAGAGTGCCCGTCAGTCAGCCGGCCACTCCGGCCACAATCTGATCCAGTGTGGACGGATGTTCCTCGTCTGATTCGACCCCGTAAAACTGTTTGACCCCTCCATGCATGCCATAGACGACCGGCTCCTTGAAGTGCTCGATATAAGCGTGCCGAATGGGCCGCTGAAGCTGCTCGATGCGAACTTTCGAAGTGTGAATTATTTTACCCATAAAGCCCTCCTAAGAAAATATTTCAGGGTTCACGTTTCACGCGGAACTTGTTTCAGCACAGTGCAGCTCTCTCTCAACCGACCAGCCAATGGCGAGGCCGTTACACAAACGCGTCAATCGGCGTAACCAAACATGAGCCATGAAACTTAAATCGTGAAACGTTTCACTAGGCTACCACCAGCAGCCCGGTGCCGTACATGATTCCCAGACCCAAGAGGAATCCTGAGAGATTATAGGCGCTGTTGAGAGGAATTTCCTGTCTTTTTACCAACATCAACGTGAGTTCGTAAATCACCTGAAGGATGGCACCCACTCCGATGGACAGGAAAAGAACCACCCAAAGGGGAGAAAAGCTGAACCCTCCAATCCAGGTTCCCAGGATCGTGGGCATCCCGGCAATCGAACCCAGTCCCACCAGTCTCAGAATAGACGGGGTATCTTTGGCAATGGGTGCCACAATGCCCAGTCCCTCGGTGATATTGTGAAGGGTAAAGCCCACCACCAGAAAGGTTCCAAGCGCGATCTCTCCCACGGCGTAGGAGGATCCAATGGCCAGTCCCTCACCCAGGTTGTGAAAACCAATCCCCAGGGCAATCATGAAAGCCGTCCAGTATCTTCCCTGAGGGCTTTCCTTGTCCGAACGTCCCGCTTTGAGATGGGAGAGATAGAGTAATGTCAGAAGTGTGCCAACGATGCCGATGGCCACCAGCGAAACTCCCTGAAACGCTCCGGGAACGGCATCTGCGCTCTCCAGTGCCTCGTGGAAGGTGTCCACCGCCAGAAAGACCAGTAGCCCCACCGTCAAACTGAGGAAAAAGGAGAGCCAGGAAGCGGTCATCTCTCTCAGAAACGGATACCAAAGAAGTCCCAGGAAAACCGGGATCACTCCCGCATAGATGCCCAGCAGCGAGAAGGTCCACAAATAGGTTGAATCCACCAGTGGGGACTGGGTGGCCACTGGAATCTCCCGACTGAAGGTCAGCCCCGTCGAAGTCAGCAAGCTGACTTCATGGGTTTCACCTTCAACCCAGGGATAGGGGATGTGGATTTCCAGTTGAGCCAACCGGGAAATGGTGTGATTCTCGGGTTCAGTCCAGTATTGCCAAAAGGCATCGTCCACCGTGACTTGCGCAATCGTTACCGGATGGGGCCCGCCATTGATCACATGGAGAGTGATGTGATTCGGCTCGGGAAGAACGATGCGTTCAATGGTCAGCTCTTCAACCGGAGGAAAGGCTGCCAGAAAGATCCCCAGCGGGCCATAGTAAAAAAAGAGGGTCAGCAGGACCGCCAGCAGTCCGATCGGTAGAAGTCCTCGGATCCACTGCTTCATGATGTGGGCTCCTGGACTTCGAAGAAGCCCATCCATCCCAGTTCAGCAAACTCACTCTGGTGGGCATGAAACATGAACTTTCCGGGATGACGAAACTCCAACTCCAGGATGTGTCGTTCCCCCTGGCACATCATCAGGGTATCGGTGAATTCGTCTGAGGTCAGCCGGGTTCCGGTCCGGAAGACATCGAAGAAATGTCCATGAACGTGGAGTGAATTTATCAGATCAAATTCGAGGAGATTTAACAGATAGATGCGGACCCGTTCCTGAACCTTCACCGGGATGGGATGGCGGTGATAGTGAAAGGCGACAGTGTTGACCGCATACACCTCATTGTCTCCGTCAAAGTTGGTATCGAATCCATTCATGACCATGACCATCTCTCTGGCCTCAGGTCTCGCTTCGGGAGGGTCCACGATGAAGGCTCCGTAAAGACCCTTGTGGATATGTCTTTTCAAGGGCACGGAATGACAGTGATAAAGGTGGAGTCCGAAGGGATCGGCATCAAATTCATAGACGAACTCACCCCCCGGCATGATGACCTCGAAGACCCCATCCATTTCGGCGGGGTGAAACCCGTGAAAGTGGATGGTGTGGGCATGGCTGCCTCCATTGGCAAAACGGATACGCAGGCGGTCTCCCTCGGTGCAGCGCAGGGTCGGACCCGGCACCTGCCCGTTGTACGTCCAGGCAGGAAAATAAACCCCCGGCGCAATTTCTATCTCCTGGTCGATGGCCACGATTTCCCACTCCCGAAGAGTCTGCCCACCGGGCAATTCGCTCACCTGGCCGTAGTCAAAGTATTCCAGGAATTGAGAAGGATCGAACTGAGTCAGGTCCACCTCGCCCGTGGTGGTCATCACCCCCGCCTCGTGAGCACCCGGAACCGATCGATCGGATGGGCCCGGAGTGCCCAGCAGTTGGGCTCCACCCGCCAGCCCGACCACCCCGACGGTACCTCCTAACATCTTTCGACGATTGAATTTCTTCTCCATAAAGACGCCTCGTTATTTGAACCCCCAAAAAATTTAGTCGCGGCTAAATTTTGAATTAGGCAAGGCGAGAAGTCAAGCTGGAGACTGGAGAAACTAAGGGGAAACCAAAAGGAATGCCGCTTCGTGACGAGAAGGTGTGAGAAATGCGGGCTAGTTGTTACTGTTCCTTCTCGAGAATGTTAAGAATGGCCTTCAGGTCTTTTTGAATGGTGGAGAGGGTCTTGGCCGGGGCCGGGCCCTGTCCCTGCTTAAACAACGGCAGATCCGCGCTGTCATCGTGGAGGAGTTTTTTGTTGGCTCCAGCGATGGTAAAGCCTTCCTCATAGAGAAGCTGTTTGATTTTCTGGATCAACTGCAGGTCTTTCTCGCGGTAAATCCGTTGTCCCGCCCTGTTCTTGGTAGGAGAAAGAACCCGGAATTCAGATTCCCAGTAACGCAGGACATGAGGCTCTATGCTACACGTCTTGCAGACCTCTCCGATCTTGTAGAAAAGCTTTTTACCGATCACGGCCATTGTGAGAAGAACTAAAATCCCAGGAGACGCGAAGGTCGAAAGGTTACATATTTGCTCGGTGTCAACTGGATTCGTTCGCCTGTCTGAGGATTTCTGCCCAGTCTTCCCTTGCGTTGAATGACATTGAGGGATCCGAATCCAGACATTTTAATGTTCTTGCCTTGAACCAGGCTATCTTTCATTCGACCCAGGATGAATTCCACCAGCCCCATGGCTTCATTATAGGAAATTCCGCCGTGCCGTTCATAAACAATTTGGGCCAAGTCAGCTTTTATCACAATTGATCGGGCTCTTCGGTTCGCTCAGATGAAGTCGACGACCTGTAGTAGAGAATTTATGCATGGTACGGACTCGACTCCACCATAATACCAGCCGAAGAAAAGGTGTCAAGATGAACAACCGCGCACCGGTCTATCGGCAATCTGGCCCACTCCCCCACCTCGACGAGCTATGATTGTTTACGGTTGGTACGCTGCAAAAGACGAACCGGTGTTGCGAAGAATTTGTACTTTTCCCGAAGGCGATTGATCAGAAAGCGCTGGGTAGAGAAATGGAGTTTCCGGGACGATCGCATGAAGCAAACAAAGGTGGGTGGGGCCACCTTGACCTGGACCATATACTTGACGGGGAATCCTCTTTTGCTCCCCCGAGAAGCGAGGGCCGGCTTGGCCTCCGAGGCCAGGAACCGGTTGAGCTCACCTGTAGGGAATCGCATCATCCGGGCCTGATAGGCATTCTGAACCAATCCCAGGATCTTGGTCACACGCTGTCCGGTTTTGGCGGAGACAAAAATCATGGGTGCGTACTCGAGGAACTTCATCTGGAGCCGAAATTCCTCTTCGAGGCGTATTGCCGTGTAGGTGTCGCGAGCGACCAGATCCCATTTATTGACCACGATGATGATCGATTTGCCCTCTTCGTGCGCATATCCTCCGATGGCGGCATCCAGGTGGGTGGCTCCTTCGGTGGCATCGATGAGCAAGAGGACAACATCGGCTCTTTTTAGATTCTTTCGGGCCATCACCACACATAATTTTTCGGTCTCCAGTTTGGTCTTTCCCTTACGGCGGATTCCAGCTGTGTCGATCAGCCGATAGGCTTGGTCCCCCACCTTCAACAGGGAATCAATGGAGTCGCGAGTGGTTCCCGGGAGGTCTGTAACGATGACTCTCTCGTGCCCCAGAAAACGGTTCAAGAGGGAGGATTTTCCCACGTTGGGACGTCCCAGGATCGTGACTCGGATCTCTTCCTGCTCCCCGGGTTCATCTCCCTCCGGCACGTCTTCCAATATTCTCTCCATCAGCATCGAGATCCCGAGATTGTGTTCCGCGGAAATGGGATAGGGAGACGCCACTCCGAAGGCGTAAAACGGTCCCATCTCCGATTCCACCTGAGGAACGTCCACTTTGTTGACGACCAACAGGAAATCCCTGCCCCGCGACCTCAATAGGGCATTCAAAGACTCATCCAGGTGATGAACTCCCGAACGCACATCCACCACGAAAAGGATGAGATCTGCCTCTTCCATGGCAATTTCGGCCTGCTGCATAATCATTTCAGGAATGAGCTCTTTGTTTTCGGGAACCAATCCGCCGGTGTCGATGACTTCAAAGCATTTCCCCTCCGACCGGGCTACTTCGAACAGCCGATCCCGAGTAATCCCCGGTTCATCTCCGACGATGGCTTTCCGCTGGCCTATCAAGCGATTGAAAAGGGTGGACTTCCCCACATTCGGTCGTCCTATGATGGCCACTCGATACATGAGGATCTCGTTTCAGCTAGTCGACGAACTGTTGATAACGTCCCAGATCCGCCACGGGGACAGAGGCTTCCAGGTGAATTCCGTCTTCACGGTATTCCTGCACCTGAATCCGTGCTCTCTCCCGCAGCTTCGAGACAACATCTCCCCGATCAAATGGGATGGTCAGATGAACCTGTCGGTAGCTCTGATTGATCAAAAAATCAATCCACTCCAGAAGACGAGGTACTCCTTCACCTGTTCGAGCCGAAGTGAAGACGTGTTCCCGGGAAGCATCGACGGGGGGGAGCTGGTTGACTCTGTCGATCTTGTTGTAGCATTCCAGGATGGGAGTATCCTGCAGGCCAATCTCGTCCAGGACCTCATAGACGGCCTGGCGCAGGTCCAGATGATTGGTGTGAGAAACGTCGATCACGTGCAAGATTAGGTCGGCCTCGAGGGTCTCCTCCAGTGTGGCGTGAAAGGCCGCCACCAGGGTGTGCGGGAGCTTGCGGATAAATCCCACGGTGTCGCTCACGAGAATCTGCTGACCTGAGCTCATGGTGGTCTTGCGGACCAGAGGATCCAGCGTGGCGAACATTCTCTGACTGATATAGGTCTCCTTCTGGGTGAGAAACTGAAACAGAGTGGACTTTCCCGCATTGGTATAGCCGACCAGGCTCACCGTGGGGATAGGGACGCCTTGACGCTTGCGGCGCTGTAGTTCCCGTCTTTTTTCCAGACGCTGCAGTTCCTTTTTGATTCGGGAAAGCCTGACTCGAATGGTTCTTCGATCCACCTCAAGCTTGGTCTCACCCGGACCGCGGGTCCCAATGCCACCCCCCAGGCGGGACAACATCAATCCCCGCCCGGTGAGCCGAGGCAGCAAGTACTCCAACTGCGCCACTTCCACTTGCAGCTTTCCCTCGCGGCTGCGAGCTCTCTGGGTGAAAATGTCCAGTATGAGTTCACTGCGATCTATTACCTTGGCTCCCAGAAATTCCTCCAGGTTGCGAAGCTGTGCCGTGGTCAGGTCCTCGTCAAAGATCACCAGATCGGCCTGCCATCTCACCACAGCGTCCTGGATCTCACGGAGTTTGCCTTTTCCGACCAGATAGGAGGGGTTCGGTTCGGCCTTTTCCTGGAGGAAAACCTCCATGACCCTGGCTCCTGCACTTGAGGTAAGCTCTTCCAGTTCTTTCAGGGATTCCAACTCAAAAGAACGCCGACGGGTGTCCCGACACACACCTACCAGAATTCCTCGTTCCTGAGACTTCGAAGTCGTTTCCATCGGGTTCTATTGTAGCGTAGTGCCGCATTTCATCAATACGACAATGTTAGTTGATGGGCTTGCGAGGTGAACTCAGAGAGTGAGGAGGTGGCAATGTCCGGGCGCTAACGGAGACGAACAACACCGAAGAGAGGGTCCTTCAGCCGGGAACAGGGATGAGGAGAATTGATGTCTCGTCCGGGCTAATAGAGAGAGTCGAGAAAGGACCGTAGATGGCGGCTGCGTGAAGGGTGTCGCAACTTGCAAAGCGCCTTGGATTCGATTTGACGAATGCGCTCCCGGGTAATGGAGAACCTTCTTCCAATTTCTTCCAAGGTGTGTTCACTCCCATTCCCTATTCCAAAACGCATTCGGATGATCTCTTCCTCCTGGGAGGTCAAAGTTTCGAGCACTGCCTCGGTCTGATCTGCCAGGTTACTACCCATGCCGATCCAGGTCGGCGAATCGACTCCCTCATCTTTGATGAAGTCGCTGAGGTGGCCGTCGTCGTCTTCACCGAGGGGGGTGTGAAGTGAGATCGGTTCCTGGGTGAGTCGGATCAGATCCCGCACCTTGTCTTCGCCAATGTCCATGATTGTGGCCATTTCTTCGTTGGTCGGTTCACGACCGTGTTCTTGTACGAATGACTGAGTGGTTCGCACCATCTGACCGACCAGGTCGACCATATGGACAGGCAGTCGAATCGTTCGAGACTGGTCTGCGATCGCTCTTGTGATGGCACGACGAATCCACCAGTGAGCGTAGGTGGAAAACTTGTAGCCCCGTTGATAGTCGAATTTGTCCACCGCCTTCATCAAGCCGATGTTCCCCTCCTGAATCAAATCCAGCAGCTGAAGCCCTCGATGGACGTACTTCTTGGCGATCGAGATAACCAGGCGCAGGTTGGCTTCCACCAACTCTTTCTTGGCCTGATTCATCTGTTGCTCCCCTTGCTGAATCATTCTTGAGAGGTGTTCTCTTTTTTCAAGGCTTTCCTGAATGGTGCCATGGGGAAGCTTGCCATCGGCAGCGATTTTGATCGTGTTGACCAGGTGCTCGCGAATCTCACCCCGGAGTTCCAGGTGGATCACTTCCCTTTTGACCGAAAGGCGACATTGGGCCAGCTGCCAGCGGACTCTCTTGTCCTCGGCGGTACGTTTGGTGCCTCCTCCCAGTTGGTCTTCCAGTGTCAGGACGGTGTTGAAAAGCTTTTGAATCTTATCGAGATCCTTGCCAAACTTTCGACCGCGAGCTTGAGTGAGTTCGGTTGTGAGAGATTCCTCGCTGAAGTTGACCACTTTTTTAATGCTGGTCTTTCCGGTCTGGAGCCGCTCTTTATGGCCCAGAAGTTCAGTCATGGCCACCTGGGATCGAGAGACGGCATTGAGCAGAATCTCCTGGCCTTTTTCCATTCGTTTGGCAATTTCGATTTCTCCCTCGCGGGTGAGCAGGGGAACCACACTCATCTCCTTCAAGTAGAGTCGAATCGGATCCTGACCGACTGGCAGAGGTTTTTCCGATGACTTGGCCTCGGAGTCGCTCTCGGTGTCTACAGGGACGGGGCGGAGGCCTCCAGAAGGTCGCACATGGCGATGGGGAGGGTCCCCGGCCAGGTCGTGATTGTGTAGAAGTTCGTTAATGTTCTTGCCTGGATAACTCATCTCGTCTCCCCCTCACTGCTCAGGTTTAATATGAATCGTGCAGTGTTAGCCTTTAGCAATTCCCGTACCAAGGTGGTCCAATCCGAGAGAATGTTTTCTGAAGTCCAGTATTGGCGGGGGTTCAGGGCTGGAATCGGCAAAGCTGAGCCCCGGATGGCGCCTCTGGAGAGACGGTTCGAATGTCAACGGAGGCTGGCACCCCTGGAGGGAAGGAAAAATCTATAACTGCATTAGTATCAGTCAGATCAATAGATACTCAGGGGGTTTAGGGGGGTGTTAACGGTACTTGACAATTATCCCCTTGAAACTGACCTTTTGAGCCTCGGAGGGCACATTAGAAGAGAAGCGGTTCCACCAGTTTCTTGGCATCCGAAATGAGAAAGTAGCCTTCCTCGATAGTGAGGCTCTTCTCGCTCTGCAGTTGGCCCAGGACCCGGGTGGCCGTCTCGCGGGAGATGCCTGCCATTTCTGCCAATTCACGATGGGTCAGGTGCAGGTCAATCCGTATCCCGCGATCTGTGGGAGTCCCTCGATTTCGGCTGAGATGATCGAGGGCGGCACGAATTCGTGCGTCAGCGTGGTGAAATGTCAGCACCGATATCTGGGCCCAGGCATCACGGCAGCGCTTGCACAAGATCTTCAAAATTATATTGTTGATTGTCGGGTTCTCCAGCAAGGACTCGAAGTCTTTTCGGCCGAGGATCAGGATGGTTGTCGCAACGACCGCCGTCACATTGGCCGGTGCCGTCTCTCCATCAATGAGGGCCATCTCACCGAAATATTCCCCTTCCTTGTGAAAGGTAAGAATCGTTTCTTTCCCGTTGGGCAGGGTTCGAGAAACCTTCACACGACCTTTCTTCACGATATACATGTATTGCCCGGTGTCCTCTTCCACGAAGATGATTTCATTTCTCTTGTACTGTCGTTCTTTGAACATCTCCGCGACGGAGTTCAGTGCGGCCTCATCCAGGTCCCGGAAGATGGCGACTTTTTCGAGGAAGGTTCTATTCTCGTTCATCTTTATTCAATCGTTTCAGCAATTTGTCGAGGTCAAATAAATTATACCTCTGTTCCAGCTCCGAGAGTGCTGCACTCACCTTTTCTGGATCCATTTTCAGGTCATTTTGAACCTCATCGATGAGGGGCTCCTCCTGGAAATGGATGGTGTCCAGCATCAGAGTCCTCCGGGCACCCTTTCTGGCAAGGTAATGTCCGAGACTGCGGGCCGCAGGGTAGAAAAAAAAGACGTTGGGACCAGGAATCGGTGTCAGAAAAATCCCTGGAATGGCCACAATCCCGTTGATCCAGGTCCAGAGGGTATGCTTGCTGATGGACAACTTCATGAAGTGGTCCAGTCTCCGGTGGGCCTCAGATGGGTCTACCCCGGGAGAGTGCATCACTCTCAGTTCAGAGGAATTCCGGAGTTGGGTGCAGAGGCGTTCGTGGTAGGGGAGTTTGTTGAACAACTTACGGTAGGTTTCGTGGATGATCTTCTTGAGTTGACCTATTCTCCCTGAATTCTTCCGTACTTCCTGATTCCCATCCGAATCTCTTTCTCCGATGGGGAAGGCATCTCCCTTTTGGGTCTCAAACAACAGAAGGTTCATGGATTTTGTCTATGATTTATGGTTTTCCTTGTGGATAGCAATGAATAGGCTCAGCCCAAATCCTCCCCAGACAACCGTCAGTACTATCACCATGACAAAGATGCTCAAGGTACTCATCGCTTCAGTGTCCTTCTCACGATCATTCGGTTGGCGGCCATGAAGATCACGATGGCCAGGGCCCATTGAAACAAACAGGTGCCGACTGACTCCGCGGCGAAAGGATTCCACCAGTGCGATGGGTCGGCCCGAATGACCTGGGTGAACCACCAGGCGATCAGAACAATGACCTGCGTTGGGATACCGTATCGAATCAGAAATTCGTACCATCTTCCCACTCGAAAGTCGCTTCCCGGACCATTAATCTGTTCGGTTCGAAAGCGGTGAACCCCATATCGGAGGACGGCGATGGCCATGAAGGCACCGCTCACCATCAGGGCAATTCCCCATGTCCAGTCCTGGTTGAGGAAAAAATCCATGCTGAGTGCGGATGGAATCCCGAGTACCAGTGAGGTGAGATAAACGCTCAAAAGAGCTGATTGGCGTGAAAAATTCATGTCCATGAGGACCCGGGTAGAGAGCTCGATCATGGAAATCAGTGAGCTCAGGGCGGCAAACGACAAGGCCAGAAAGAAGAAGGCCGAAAAAAGAGCACCTCCCGGCATTGTGGAAAACAGCTGAGGTATCCAAATAAAAGTTAACCCGGTGTTGGCTGGGCCTGAGCTGCTGATGACTTCAGCCGCCTGTTCCGGGATCAGGGCAAACACCGTTGAGAAGATTGTGATGGCCGCCAGCAGGGACACGGAGTTATTGCCCAGGCCTATCAATGCGGCGTTGAGGCCGACATCCTCCTGCTTCCGCATGTAAACGGCGTAGGTCAGAATCAAGCCCCAGCCGGCACCGGTATCCCAGGCGTTCTGGGTGAGTGCCTGCAGCCACACTTTATAGTCCAGCAGTGTTGAAAGATCAGGAGTGAAAAGATAGGCGAGTCCTTTACCGGCACCGGGCAAGGTGATGGCACGCAAACAGCAGAGAACGAGAAGACCCAACAGGGTGGGAATCAGGAAACGATTCGCCCGTTCAATCCCCCTGACGACGCCGCGCCTGACGATCAGTGCGCCGGCGGTAATGGCGACACAGTGAAAGAGAACGGGCTGCCACCCCGAATCCACGAATCCGTTCCAGGTGCCCTCGTGGTCGGCCGAATTGAGAAGTTGTCCCGTGCCAGCCAGGAAGAAATAACGGATGCACCATCCGGCCACGACCGAGTAGTAAAAC
The DNA here is from genome assembly GCA_036445815.1 of Acidobacteriota bacterium. Lineage (GTDB taxonomy): Bacteria > Acidobacteriota > UBA6911 > RPQK01 > JADFOI01 > JAPYTY01. Next base: position 10,741 of record JAZFRU010000027.1, read on the forward strand.
ATGATGGCAGTGGCCACAAACCCCACGAAAGTTCCCATCCAGGCGAATTTCTCCCCCACCAGTACAGCAAAGGATCCGACCGTTCCATAACGCGTCATCTTCCCCATCGCAAACTCGGTCATGATCAAAGGAATGCTCCAGAGAAAGAGAAAGAGTACCCAGGGAATGAGGAAAGATCCCCCACCATTGGCGGCGGCAATGCGGGGGAATCTCCAGATGTTCCCGGTGCCGACGGCAATGCCCACCACGGAAAGGATCAATCCCCAACGGGATGTGAACTGTTCTTGCATGTTCAGGCATCCCCCGACAGGGTTAGATATTGGGTCACCCGTTCAACTGGATCGGCAGATTGGGTGATGTCGGAAATCACGGCGACCGAGTGGGCGCCAGCTCTCCATAAGTCGGGTGCTTTCTCTAAGGATATTCCCCCGATGGCGACGACCGGAAATTTGCTCTCAGGGACGAGTGCCTGAAAGGTTTCGATACCAACCGGAGAATTGTCGGTCGGCTTGGTCAGGGTCGGGAACAGAGGTCCCAGTGCCACGTAGTCAATGTCTTCCCGCTGTGCCCTTAAAAACTGATCGCGATTGTGCGTGGAAAGACCAATCAGGGCCTCCTCTCCCAACAGCTTCCGGGCCGCTGTGACCGGCAGGTCATTCTGACCCAGGTGAACTCCGTTCGCTTTGACAGCCAGGGCGAGATCGACCCGGTTATTGACCAGAAAGTGTGCTTCAAACGAGTCACAGAGAGATCGCACCTCGAGCAACTGACGGTATAAGGAGGAATCGGAAAGGGAGGTGTCTCTGACCTGGAAGAAGCGCACACCTCCCTGAAGATAACTTTCAACCAGTTCAACATGACTCCAATTCTGCCGATTATTCAGGCTGGTGAGGGGGTACACCTTCCCGAGTTGGAGGTGTCGCATCAGGCTGTCGTCAAAGTCGTGATCAACGACGTGATCAGGATAACGGCGATTGCTGTGGGGCACACATAGCGAACCAAAAAGGTCCACAGCTTGGCCTGTGGAAAGGAGGGATATCCGACACGAATGGATTCCACGGCGTCGTGAATGCCCCATTTCCAGCCGACAAAAATACAAATTAACAAAGCCCCGACTGCCAGGGAGATCTCTCCGAAGTACTCGAAAATCCGATCCATGAAGCCTGAGAGGCCAGCGACCGAGCCGTTGCTCAAGGCACTGGGGATTCCCACCAGGAATGAGCAGGATCCTATCAGTAAAGCAGCCTTCTTCCGTTGCCAGCCCAGTTGATCGATGAAATAGGCCACCACCACCTCGAGCAGGGAAATGGTTGAGGTCATGGCAGCAAGAGCCAACAGGAAGAAAAAGGCAGTCCCGAACAGTTGTCCCAGGGGGATGGCATTGAAGATGTTGGGGAGGACCAGAAAAATGAGGCCTGGCCCTTCTGCCGGAGACAGGCCGGGAACCGAGAAGAGTGCTGGAAAGATGGCGAATCCTGCAAGAAAGGCAATTCCCGTGTCGGCCAGACTGACAAAAAGAGCGCTGGAGACCAGATTGTCGTCTTTCGCCAGGTAGCTGCCGTAGGTAATCATGGCTCCCATGCCCAGGCTCAAAGTGAAAAAAGCGTGACCCAGGGCTGTTCTCACCACCCCGAAATCGATTTTGCTGAAATCAGGGGTGAGATAAAAGCTGAGACCCGCCTGAGCACCCGGGAGCGTGACGGCCCGCGCCACCAGAAGCAGGAGAAGGCCGATCATGAGCGGCATCAGAATCTTGGTGGCCTTCTCGATGCCATGTTGAATTCCACCGCTGACGATCCAGATCGTCGCCGCCATAAAGAAAAACTGATAAAAAATGACGGAATCGCCATCCGCGATAAAATCTCCCAGAATATTTCCAATGGCCGTTTGATCCGCACCGGAAAATTGACCGCTGAGGGCGACAAAAATGTATCGGACCGTCCAGCCGGCAACGACGGTGTAGGCACTGAGAATCATAAATCCGGTGAGGACTCCCAAGACACCCACGGCTTTCCACCAGGATTTTGGTGCCAGGGCCTTGAAGGCCCCCACCGGATCACTGCGAGTTTTCCGACCGATGGCAAGTTCGGCGATCATCACGGGAACTCCGATGAGAACAACACAGCCCAGATAGATCAAAACGAAGGCGGCTCCTCCATTCTGTCCGGTCATGGTAGGGAATCTCCAGATATTGCCCAATCCGATGGCGGAACCGGACGCGGCCAGAACGAAACCCAGTTTGGAACCCCAGGTACCTCTTTCGGATGGATTGCTCATGACGTTAGGTCGGATCGGTCAGCTTCTCCAGGAAGGAAGTCGTGAACTGACCTGCGACGAAATCAGGATCATTGATGATTTTTTTGTGTAAGGGGATGCTGGTTTTGATCCCCTCGATGATAAACACATCCAGGGCTCGATTGAGACGGTCCAGGGCTTCCTGTCGGTCCACTCCGTGGGCAATGACCTTGGCGATCAGGGAATCGTAATGAGAGGACACCAGGTAATCATTGTAGGCGGTGGAATCAACTCGAATTCCGGGTCCTCCAGGGGGATGGTAAGCGGTGACCCTGCCCGGTGAAGGTCGGAAAGTGTCCGGGCACTCGGCATTGATGCGGCATTCCACGCTGTGCCCCCGGAAGGAGATATCGTCCTGGGTATAGCCTAATGTTTCTCCGGCGGCACTCCTGATTTGCTCTTTCACTATATCCAGCCCCGTGACCATTTCCGTCACTGGATGCTCCACCTGGACGCGGGTATTCATTTCTATGAAATAGTAGCGTCCATCGGGTTCAAAGAGGAATTCGACGGTTCCGGTATTCTGGTACTGGATTTCCTGCATGGCCTGAACCACCTTGGTCCCCAGTTCCTGGCGCAGTTGTTCCGAGACAAAGGGACTGGGAGATTCTTCGAGGAGTTTTTGATGACGACGCTGGATGGAGCATTCACGTTCCCCGAGGTGGATGACGTTGCCATGTTCATCTGCCAGAATCTGAAATTCGATGTGGCGAGGGTTCTCCAGGAACCGCTCGATGTAGACATCCGAGTTGCCGAAGGCGGCCAGAGCCTCCACCTGTGCGGTTGCCATGGCGCCCGGGAGCTCACTCAGGTCATGGACCACCCTCATACCTCGGCCTCCTCCTCCGGCTACCGCCTTGATGATCAATGGGTGCCCGATCTCCTCGCGAATTTTCGTTAGATCTATCTGGTCGTCTGTGAGAATTCCCGTTCCGGGAATGACCGGCAAACCGGATTCGATCATCTTCTCTCGGGCCCTTGATTTATCGCCCATGAGTTCAATGATTTTGGCGGGTGGACCAATGAACTTGATGCTGCAGGTTTCACAGACTTCTGCGAAATAAGCATTCTCCGCCAGATAACCGTAGCCTGGGTGGATGGCATCGACGTTGGTGATTTCCGCCGCACTGATGATACTGGGAATATTGAGATAACTGTCTTGACTTCTGGCCGGGCCGATGCAGACCGCTTCATCGGCGAAGCGGACGTGAAGAGAATTCTGGTCCTCCTTCGAGTAGACCGCCACCGTCTGAATCTGCAATTCCTTGCAGGCAAAGATAATGCGCAGGGCGATTTCACCGCGGTTAGCAACGAGGACTTTTCTGAACATAGGTTCAGTCTGTGACCTGGATTTCGAACAGAGGTTGGCCGTATTCGACGGGTTGGCCATTCTCGACCAGTACTTTGATGATCTTTCCTTCGACGTCACTCTCGATTTGGTTGAAGATCTTCATGGCCTCAATGACACACAAAACCATGCCTTTTCCCACCGGGTCTCCGATCTTCACAAAAGGCTCAGCATCGGGCTTGGGAGTTATGTAAAAAGTGCCGACCATGGGAGCCTCGAAAAGGAGGTTCGTCTCCTCTTCCGGTATCGGTAGTTCGGGAGAGGTCGGTATCTGTGCCTCGGGCGTTGCGGTTAGGGCGGGGCGTTCATTGTCCGATGCGGATCCTGAAGCAGCCAGTGCTTTTTTGACCCGAATTCGAACTCCGGACCGCTCCATCTCAAATTCCTCAACAGTCGACGATTCCTCGATCAACTGGATCAACTCTCGGATCTCCTTGAGATTCATGAACACTCCAGTCCGGGATGATGAATCGGTATGTGCGAAGAAAGGCTGCAGGTCCCGCTGGAGCACTCTTGCAGTAACCCGAGGCGCACAATGAGCCACCCCGTATTCAGTGTGAATGATTGCGACCCTGTCATCGACAATTGATCCATCCGTCCGGTTATTAAAACGCAGGGCTCATTGTCGGTGCTGGACGCCTTTTAGTCAAATGGCCCACCGACTCGATGTTTTAAATGAGGGGATCCGAGATGGTGCTGTATCCTGTGGGTGTAACCGTCACGACGTCTTCGATGCGTATCCCATGCTTTTCAGGTAGATAGATTCCCGGCTCCACGGTGAAAGTCATTCCCTCTTGAATCTCTCGAGGCCTGAGGGCGGCGATAGCGGGCAGTTCGTGGACTTCCAGGCCCAATCCGTGACCAGTACTGTGTCCGAAGTAGTCTCCATACCCATGACGGGAAATGACCTTGCGAGCCGCAGCATCAATTTCTGACGAAGACGCTCCGGGGCGAATGCAGGAGAGGGCGGCCTGTTGTGCTTCCTGCACTACCTTGAAAATATCGGGTGTCTCTGTCGTGGAAAGTGGATGGATGCGTGTGAGATCGCTGCAGTAGCCCTGGTATTTGAGGCCAAAATCGATCAGCAGGTACTCGTCTTCGCCAATCCTTCGGTCAGTAGCGGCAGCGTGGGGAAGTGAAGAACGGGGACCGGAGGCCACGATGGTTTCAAACG
>JAZFRU010000028.1:0-9600 GCA_036445815.1 Acidobacteriota bacterium
ATCCTGTTTCTCATCGATTCGATCCCCCGGGTGTCGTTGTACACCAGAAACAGCCCGGCATTGGCCGCCTGGATCCATCCGAAACGAAGGTTCATCGACCACAGGTCATCCCGGTCATTGTACTGAATCAAGCTCTGAAGAAACATCTGGGGGCTGAACGAATAATTGAGCCGAAGTCGGGCCAGGTTGGTCACGAAATCTCCGCCCGGCAGGTCAATGTCGTTCCATTCCCAGTTCAAATCGGCACTGAAGGTTTCCTGCAGTCGAAACTTCACCTGGGTGACCGTCCCCACCCGATCACCGCCAAAAAATCCCCCGTGGGTAAAGGTGAGCCGCAGACTCAACCGGGCGGCCATATCGGTATTCACGATCCAGCGAGCCTCCGTGTCATCGTAGGTGCCGATCGGCACCTCTACTCCGGGAAAGATCTCAAAGGGATTGCTGACCACTTCTTTGATGATGTTCATCCCGGTTTCAGCGCCCCAGCCGTTACGCCATTCCCAATGACTGCCTGCATGAAGTCTTGCCGTCTCCTGAAGGCCTTCCAGATTCCAGAAGGACTGAAAGGAAGTGTGCGGACGTATCTCCAGCAACCCCCACAAATCGTCCGGCCGATAGAAGTGAAAGATGGAATAATCCATTTTTCGAAAGTCACGCCGCCGCAGAAATCCCATCTCAGGGTTGAAGTTCTCTCCCACCTCAGTGTAGTGGCTGTCCAGCCGCCAGGCCGGTGTGTTGATGGTCCCTCCAAATTTGAACGCGTGTTCTCCTCGATCGACTTCCGGGGTGAAAGTGCGCGCCGCAAATCCGGCAAGCTGGCCAGATTGGCCAATCCCCCAGCGACCGTCTATCGCGAAACTTCGATTGTGGTCATCGTCTGCCGCCAGATCCCCGGTCCCCTGCCGATTGGTGAACATCGCACCCAGAGAGGAACGATTGGGAAGCTCACGGCGTACGCGGGCCACCGTGTAGTTGTTGGCCTGGGTCAGGTCGCCTGCCTCCTCCGTTTGCATATTGAGAAACCCGACATCGGTGCCACCCACTTTTCCAGTGAGGCGGGCTCCGCCCAGGACCGGAATCTGCTCTCCCACAGGGCCGATACCAATCCGACGACTGAAAAAGAGTTCGACCTCTTGCGGGCTTCCCATCGTAAAAAGGCCCGCATTCTCCAAAAAGAAGGGTCGTTTTTCGGGGAAGAAAAGGTTGAACCGATTCAGGTTGATCTGTTGAACGTCTGCCTCGACCTGAGCGAAATCGGTATTGTAGGTCAGATCCAGGGTGAGACTTGGAGTGAGGCTGTATTTCAGGTCTGCCCCCATGTCCCCCAACCATTGAGTGTTCTCCAGTGAACCCCGTTCTCGTATCTCACCGAGCACATAGGGCGTCACTTGAAGATTTTGCTGGCTGGGGGTCTCGACACCACTGAGGGTTCCCGCCAGAGACAAACGAACCAGGTCGTACTGGCGGCTGAGCGGCGCCCAGTAGGTGGTCTCATTACGACGCCGGATGCTGCGCTTGAAGTTCAGCCCCCAGGTCTGACCCTCTTTCTGGGGATACCTGAGGGTTCTGAATGGAATGGAGAACTCAGCACTCCATCCGATTGGCGTGATCCGGGTAGACACTTCCCATGATCCGTCCCAATTAAGATTGAAGCCTGCCCCACTGCGCCCCGGCGAGTTGCCCCACCGCTGGGGTCCCCCCCCCTGGCCCTCGTTGTTGACCTGGGCATCATATTCAATACCGGCCGGATTGGTGGCAAAAAGAAAACCATTTTGTCGGTCGAGAAAGGTGTCCAGAATGATCTCGAAGGCATCGCTGTCACTCAAAGAGGAATCACGACGCCCTTCGGTCACGATGATGTCAGCAGGATCATCGTCGTAACAAACCACACCCACATAGAGAGTGTCTCGGGTAAAGACGATTCGAACTTCCGTCTTCTGTGACGACGGATTCCCTTCATCCGGTCGCGTCTGATAGAAATCTCCGACCGGTTGAGCCACAGCCCAGACCGGATCATTCAGGACATCCCCGTCCAGTATGGGTGGGACCTCCACTCCCTGGGCAACGGCAACCGGACGTTCCCAGCCATCAAGAGGATCGCTTGCCAGGTTCCCACCCGTCTGGGCAAAAAGAAGCCCAGACATGCTCACAACATGAATCACCACGACCAAGCTGATTGTCAACAATCGATCCACGGAGGTCACAACCTGCACAATATAACCCAGGTGGAGTTTCACGTTTCACGTTTCATGTTTCAGGGAAGAAAAAGGAGGGGCGTTTTGGGAGCGGTCTCACTGACGCTCGCCCGCGTTCCACGTTCCAGGTTCCAGGTTCCACGAAACGAATTGTAGCAGCCGCTCTATGAGCGGCTGCCGGAATCGGCGCCCCTGAGGCGCCTCCCACATTCCGGGCTTAGCTGGAACGTGGAACGTGGAACCTGAAAGGTGAAACGCGCGGTTCAAAGACCAGCGCCGTTAGTCCAGCGGCGGGGTCGTTTTCGGGGGGCGTCGATGCAGGGTGGCCTGTTCATAAGAATAGGCCAGTTTGATCATTACTCCCTCGCTGTAGGGTCTTCCCAGAAAACTGATCCCCACGGGTAGGTTGTCGCTCGAGAATCCTGCCGGCACGGTGATGGTTGGAACAAATACCAGAAAAGTATTCAGGTGAGGGGCACCTGTGGAACTCAGGTAAGGCGGATTGATCCCGTCCTTGATCAGGGTCGGCAGGTGCTCAATCGACTTGTGGACGATGGCGTCGAGTTTATGATCGGCCATCACTTGAAGCAGGTTAATCATGAGTTGATCGCGCGCCAATAAATATCGGTAATGTCTGTCCTGTGCTTCAGGGCCTCCCGGAGAACCTCTCAGACGCCTTTGCACGCGTGGAAGCAGTTCATCAAAGGTTGGCCAGGCCAAGGTGTCCTCCCGGGACCTGAAAGGCGGGTTGGCGCTTCTGCCAAAGTAGAGCTGATAGGACGGATCCACATCGGGACCGCCGGATCTGGTAGCCAGCAACTCCTTCAGATCTGGAATGACCACCGGGTCGATAATCGTTGCGCCCGCGCGCTTGAGTTCTCCTATCGCCCGCTCAAAAACCTCGGTGACCTCCTGGAAATCCCTGGCCTCCGGTCTCGAACTGGAACTCAAGACGTCACGCAGCACTCCGATGCGCGCACCCTTGAGGCCACTCTTATCGAGAAACTGGCTATAGCCGTCGGGTACCTGTCCAACGCCTCGTGCGGTCAGTGGATCTTCCGAGTCATAGCCCACCAACACCTCCAGGAGCCGGGTCAGATCGGCGATGGTACGCGCCATGGGGCCCAGAGAACCGTTGATCTGCGGCCATCCGCCAAACACTCCGGTGCGGCTCACAAGACCCGCTGTGGGTCGCATACCCACCAGAGAATTCCAGGTCGATGGCCTTCGAATGGAGGCATAGCCCTCCTGCCCCACCGCGATGGTCGCGAAATTGGCGGCAATGGCTCCCCCCGGACCACCGGAAGAGCCCCCCACGGTTCGATCCAGGTCATAAGGGTTGCGGGTTGAACCAAAGAGCGAGCCATGGGTATCGCCCCCTCCCCACTCACCGAGGGTGGCCTTGGCCAGTATGATGGCTCCCGCATTCTTGAGCTTCTCAACGGCAAAGGCATCCTGGTCGGGAAAGTAATCCTTCATGAGTTCGGAACCCAGAGTGGTGGGCATCCCCTGGATGTCAATTTGATCCTTTAAAATCACCGGAATGCCGTGAAGAGGGCCTACCAGACCTGAAGACCTGAATGCGGCATCCAGCCTGTCGGCATCCTCAAGGGCCCTGGGATTGATGGTGATAATCGAATTGATTCGAGGTCCTTTCTGGTCGTAGGCCTCGATTCGATCCAGGTAAAGGCGCACCAGTTGCCGAGAATTCAGCCTTCCCGAATTGTAGGCCAGATGAATCCCCTCAATCGTCGCTTCCATGACGTCAAAGCCCTGGCTCTGGCCAAATCCAGGGACACCCCAAAGCGTGACAAACAACAGCAGCATGGCTGGTGAGAGTCGGAAAGAAATGAATGTACCCAGGTGATCCTTCATGAAAATGCCTCCATTGTTAGCCTCTCGTTCCCCGATTCAGGGACCCTCCTCAAATGATAAGTCGCGAGCAAGGTGAAGGCAATGACTAAACAAAAAGAAGACCAGGTCCGAGGTCAGGCGACCTCGCTCCGCTCGGACGCGTTTCAGGTTTAACGTTTAACGTTTCACGTAGATCCGAAATGTGGGAGGCGCCGGGCGCTGGTCGAAGACCAGCGGCCGGTCAGGGATCTGGAGCCAGCAACAACACATTTCCATCTTCCCGATAATCGCGATAGTCAGGTAGGTTGGGGAGACCTTCCGGAACAAATTGCAACAGGCGGCGCAAACGATTCCTGAAACGTTCGACATCCAACCCTTCCAGTCCCGCCTCGGCTAACGCTGCCTGGATCTCTCCAAAATTGCCGAACTGGGCGAGAATCTCCGACTTTTGACGGCGGGTCCACTGCCCCAGATGCGCCTCGAAGCCGTTTCGGGCGAAGTGCGAAAGCGCCCCGTTTCCATATCCCAGCCAGGCCAGGGCCGTGGGAATAACATCCAACAGGGTGGGATGGGTAATGCCCGGCCTCTGCACGATCCGGATGTCTCCTTGCGGCCCCTGGACCGTACTGTAGGAACTTACGCTTTTGAGAACACCCTGGCTGATTTGAGGACCTGAAGCCACCAACACCGTCAGTTTCTCTTCAAGGTGAAGTCCTCCGTGGCCTGCGGTGTTGGACCCAAAATTCCAGCCCTGGCTGTGCATGAGGGTGACGTCGCCGATCGAAGGGTTGGTTGAGTACAGGTAGGCCCCCATACCCGCCACCACATTGTGGTAGTAGGCATCCCTCTCCAGACACCAATCATTCCACTCATGATCGTTTCTCCACACCTCTGCAGCCCCAGGGTCAAGATATCCCAAGGGATCAAGTTCTGAGCCTGCATCCAGGCGGTAGCCAAACAGCAACTGTGAGGTCTCACCATCCCGCCGCACCGTGATCCAACCCCGGTTGTTGAAACGATCCCTGACCAGGATCTCCATCTCTCCGGGAAGAGGTCCCTCGGCCTTCAACAGGTGGTTATTCTTGCGCACAAACATCAGTCCGACCGCAGGAATTCCCTCGAGCACTTCAAGGAGGGGGGGGGACTCCTTCCCTACCCGCTGTCCAGCCCGAGGCGAGGTAATCTGCTGAAAGGAAGGACGTCGTAACCAGGTGAGTCGCCCCTGCCTGCCCTCGGAAAGGGAGGGCAAAAAGAGTTCGGCGTTGTTGCGAGCCCCTCCTCCGTACACCAGCCGAACCTGGCGATCGTAAAACTCCTGAAGATACCGGCCTTCCGCCCGCAGGTAGTCGGGAATTCCTTTGAGATAAAGCCGGCTCATTTCACGGACGACCTGGTTCCGATACTTTTCCGTCTCCCGGTCAAATCTAGGCTCGAAAAGAAATCTTTTCAAGAAGAAAAGCCACCAGTATTTTTGACTGATCTCGGCCTTCAGAGTGAGCTGCAAGTCATCAAAAAAGTCATGGCTCCAGGCAAGGGCGTCTCTCACGTGAGTCCTGACTCCCGCCGGCCGCTGCCAACTCTCCTCGAGATGAGGGTAGGCCAGAGCCGCGGGCAACTGGGTGTTGTCTATTCCATACAGGATGCCGGGAGCCGGTCGGTCCACTTCCGTCCCGTCTTGAGCCGTGACCAATCCGAGACGGCCGTTGAGTACCTGGATCAAATCCTGATTGATGGAAACCGGATGCCGACCGGAGAGTTCCTCCCCATCTGGAGTCATCATATGCCTGGTGTCCACCATCCCATGATCACCGAACAGAAGGAATAATGTGTGTTCGAAAAGCGAGTTTTCGGCGCGCCCCTCCTCGATGTATTGAACCAGTCCATTGCCCCATTCCTGGTTGAATCGATGCTCTCCTTCGTCGAGAAACCGGACACTTCTCAGGCTGTCGATCAAACGACCGAGTTCCAGATCGATCAACATCATGGCCAGTACATACTTAGGTTGTGCGTATCTCCAGGACGCCGTCCCCAGGGAATGCTCTCGTGAGCGCGACGATTCGCTATAAACCTCCAGACGCGGCACGCTGATGCAAAATCGCTGGACTCGCCCTCTCACCCACCGGACTTCCAGGAACAACCCTGCTTTCGCATTCAAGGCCGACAACCACTGTGACTCTGAACGGGCACCGTCCAGCAGTTGAAACATCTGCTCCACGGTCGGGTCATCCTCACGGCGTTCGAAGCATTCCAGGTGGTTCCCGCTGGCCGAACCGACCCTGTCTTCGGTGACAACCCCCACCAGGTGGCCGAATTCATCGGCGGCAGCTAACAGAGAAGTCGACAGCACGGGCAGTTTCTCCTCCTGCTGGAACACACGTTCCAACACCTCGATAAAGGAAGTCATGGTCTCATGGGCCTGGTTCAGGTAGGTGTGATCTGAGGCGGCGTTGAGTCCGGCCACATAGTTGCGCGAGTAGTGATCAAACGGCACGCTTCGGTGATGCAGGCTGAAACCGGCAATCACCGACTCCTGGTGATAGGCAAGAAGATCAAAGACGGTGGGATAGAGTGGAAACTCCAGTCCCAGTGAGAAATTCATCACGCCAACGGGATCCATCCAGTAGTTCTGAAACTGCAGGTCTGTCCGGTCGAATTGCCACCAGCCCACCACCTGGGTATCGCGCCGAGAGGTGAGATAGGACTGAATCACCTTCATGGTCTCGGACTTGTCCACGGTGGAGGCATCGAAGGAGATTCTGCCCCGGGAGAGAAGGAAGGCCAGGTGAGGCAACTGGCCAGCTCGGAGCATTTCCCGGAACAGATCCCTTCGGAATCCGTCCAGATGCATCACATGGACATGTTTTTTTCCCTGGGTCCCTTCAGAACTGGAAAAGAACTCAACCTGGCCCTCCTGGAGTCCCGGCCAGACCATTTCAGCGTTCCAGTCAAAGCTCTCGGTGGCCGACTGGGAGAGAATCGTCGCTGCACTGCCCCCCAGCAGGATCAGCACCTGTAAAACCGTGAGGACGGCCTGTTGAAGAGTGCGGTTCTGGATGCCAGTTTTCAGAATTTTCACTCAAATGTCCAGCAGTCGTGAATTCATTGAAGGCGCGTTCGAGATTCTTCTTTTGATGATAGCCTCAGCGAGCATTGAAGGGCAACAGGTGGACGCTTCGTGACGAGAAGGCGTGAGAAATGCGGGTTAGAAATCAAACGAGTGAGTGAATTTCAAGATCACTCCCCGGTCGGTATTGTCCGACTGCCGAGTTTGGCTGAACACCAGGAAAAGATCATCCCCTGGCTGGTAGATCCAGTTCAGGCGAAAGTTGAGATTGAGTAGATCTTCAACGTTGTCGTACTGAAGCGTGGTGCTGGTGAGCCAATCATTGGAAACGTTGTAATTCATTCTGATGTTGCTCACCTTGGAAGAGAGGTCCCCTCCGGGTAATTTCAACTTATCCCATCGATACTGGACTTCAAAGGAAAGGCTGTCGGACCATCTGATTTGAGGCGTCCAGTTGAAGGTCGTGCGATTCCCATCCCAGAAATGTTCCCGTTGGAACTGGATACGCCCGCTGAACCTTCGGGCACGATAGGGGTTCAGGTTGATGGACCAACGACTGCCGTCATAGCTCCCGGCTGGAACCGGCACGATCCCCCTCAACAGAAATCCCTCATCCAGATATTCAAAAGTCCGGGTATAGCCAAACCTGATTCGGTCGCCGCTTTCAAAGTCGATCCGAAAAGCCACTTCCTGCTCTCGAGTTTCTATGATGTTGTCCAGGTTGGTGATGTAGTCAACGTTGACACTGAAATCGAGTTGTCGAATGGCCTCGCTTCCAGGCCGAGGGTTGATCTGGAAATCCAGAGCGCTCTTTTTCATATCTGTGCGAGGTATGAATCCCATTTCGGCATTGAAGTTGCGGCCGATGATCGAATGCTCGGCGCCGGCAGACAGAAAGTCGGTATCCCAGGAGACTCGCAAAGGCCTGGCAGCCCATTCGTCCTCTTCAAGATCCGGAGTCTGAGACAGGGCAAAGAAAGACTCAAGTGAAAGGTTTTCGAAAAAGACAAAGCTTCCGTCCACTCCCAGAGTACGATTGTAGTCATCCTCCAGCCCGGACTGACGATTGGTCATCATGACTCCCACATTGGAGCGAGGAAGGACCTTCTTTCTCACCCTGACCGCCGAATAGTTGCTGCCTGGAGTCCCCTTGAACTCCTCCGTCTGGGCATTAAAAACACCCACCTCCAATCCCTGGAGCTGACCGGTGAGCTTCAACCCGGCAATGATACCGATCGGCTCCCGATCCTCCGACAAACCCACGGTGCGGCTGTGAAAGAGTTTCAATTCCGGCCGGAACCCCCTCGGACCAAACTCAAAGAGGCTGGCGTTTTCCTGAAAGAATTCCCTTTTCTCGGGGAAGAAAACAGAGAATCGCGTCAGGTTGGACACCTGCTCATCAACTTCAGCCTGTGCAAAGTCCGGGTTGAGGGTGAAATCCAAAATGAGACTGGAGGTCAGTTGGTACTTCACATCCTCCAGACCGGCGTCGAACAAATGCTGAGTTTTGGGAAGACCGTCTGACAGCACCCGCGATGCGCCTGCCGTTACATACGGCTTGATTCGAAGCTTGTGTTCACTGGATATGTTTCGGAGACCGAACAGATCACCGGCCTGAGAAACCTGGGCGAAGTCGAAATTCCGGCGATAGTTGCTCCAGATGACTTCTTCGTTTTTTCTGCGGATATTCCGCTTGAAGTCAATCCCCCACACCTGTTCTGGATCATCAGACATGCGAATCGATTGAAAGGGAATCTCTATCTCGGCGGTCCACCCTGCCTCATTTCTGGAAGTCGCCACGTTCCACAGTTCGTCCCAGTTGGCATTGGTCAGACTCCCTTCATCCGTGATCCAGGAGTCATACTTGGTCCCCAGAGGATTGGTACGAAAAAGAAAACCGTCCTGATGGGAATGGAAGGTGTCCAGAATGATTTCAAAGGTATCATCGCTCTGGAAGGCTCCGTTGAAGCCTCCTCCACCAGACCCTCCATCCCTGGCCCTCTCCATGGCAATGATCGCGTCCGGCTCGGAGTCATAGCAGATGACACCGAAAAAGATCGACTGGTCGTTGTAGATGATCCTGACCTCGGTCCTCTCGGTGGCCATCTCTCCTTCCTCCGGATTACGTTGACTGAAGTGGGAAACAATCGGGGCATCCGCCCACACGGCCTCGGTGAAGTCCCCATCAATGACAGGAGCTTCCTCTACCCGTTGAGCCTGTGCGGTTTTGGTTCCCGGATTAACAGACTGTGCGGCCGTCATTCCCACTCCTGCTGCTCCCCAGAAAAGCAGTCCCAGAAGGGTTTCCATCAACCGTCTGGTGCGACGCTTCCCCGCTTTGGCTGTGGGTGGAACCCTCAGCCAGTCACTGCTCTGGACAATCATGTCGGTGAATTAGGTATTGAATCCGTGGTGTCGAGTTCGATCAAAGAAACTCGACCCATTGTAACAAGTAATCGAACTGCCGTGTTGAATGGAATAAACTCG
>JAZFRU010000029.1:0-2412 GCA_036445815.1 Acidobacteriota bacterium
TAATGTCGTTCCCCTCACTTTGACCTCTATGGCGAGAGTCATAGAGCAGTACAGAGAAGCCAGCTCTATGCAGGTCGCCCGCATGCGGCAGCATCTCGGCACGGTTAGCCGCAAGGCCGTGGACGAGGATCACCGTGGCGCGGCTGGTTCCCCGAATGAACCAGCCTGACAGTGTTAGATCATCTGAAGTCTCGAAGTGCACGTCCTCGGTGTGAGGGAGATCAAACTGCTCGGGTGTATACCTGGGCCACTCACCGATGACTGGCCAACTTTCCTCGGCTCTCTTTGGATGGATCTGATTATCACACGCATACCAGCCAACCCCTACCACCGCTGCAATAGCAATCACGAGAGTAACGCCCACTGCACCGATTACCATTTGGCTGTAATTCATTCCTTGAAACTGAGGAATAATTGGAGTCGTTTCGCCAACCAATCAAAAAAGCCTGCTACTGCTCCAAATTCATCCTTCGCAGCAGATCTTGGAAGCGAGGGTCGTCGCGGAGGGCATCGAAATGGGAATTGGCGTCGATGGCTTCGGTGTCTCGGTAGCCTGCAGCCAGGGCTCTTTCCAAGGCGCTAAGGGCGTTCTCGATCTCCCCAAGAGCTGCATGGACTTCACCGATGCGTGCGACCAGGCCTGGACTTGGCCGACTTTGTAGGAACTTCTCGAACTGGACCAGGGCTTGCCTGTAGTTGCCTTGTTCCATATGGGTCAGGCCGAGGCGGCCCTGGCTGGCCAGGTGACCTGGATCCAACAGCAAGGCCTGCTCGAAGGCAGCAACGGATTCCTCATAACGCCCCTGCAGTCGAAGCGCCTGGCCAAGCTGGGAGTAGGCCTGAAAATAGCCCGGGTGCAGTCGGATAGAGGTTCGTGCAGCAGCCTCGGCCTCGTCCAGATTCGAGGTGGTGAGGCAAAATCCAGCGAAAGCACACCAAGCATAGGCATTGTCCGGAGCCAGGCGAAGTGCTTGACGCAAGGGTCCCTCTCCGCGTTCGAAATCACCTCTGAAAAAATAGATTTCTGAGAGGGCAAAATGGCCCTCCGCAAGTTGTGGGTCGAGGGTGAGAGCCTGCATGGCAAGTTCTTCCGCGCGCTGCAAACGCTCGGGAGTCCTATCTATTCTGAAGAAATAGGTTGAGTACTCGACCGCTGCCAGGCCTGCTATGGCCAGGGGATAATCTGGGTCCAGGGCAAGAGCATCCTGAAAGTGACTCTCGGCGGCATGAAGCTTTTCTTCAGGAAAGTTCGAGGCCAGATGAGAGGATTCAATCAGAGCCCACCCTTGCAGGTAGGCATCGTAAGCCTCTGAATTTTCAGTATAGCGGTGACCGACGTTCTCCTCTTCCTCGGAGCTCAACTGGAGATCGAGGGCTCCTGCAATTTTCAGTGCCGTTTCTTCCTGCACGGCGAATACATCTTTTAGTTCTCCATCAAAATCAGCCGACCATAGCTGAAAGCCGGTTGAAGCATCCACCAACTGGCTGGTAATGCGGACGCGATCGCCCGACTTGCGTACACTGCCTTCGAGCAGGTACCGAACCCCGAGTTCCTCACCGATTTCCCGGATGTCCTTATCGGAGCCCCTGAAGCGTGCCGCTGAAGTGCGAGAGGTGACCTGCAGGTCTTGAATGCCCGATAATTTGCTAACCAGTTCCTCGGTCATCCCTTCGCTGAAATACTCGTTTTCCGGGTCAGGGCTCAAATTTTTAAAAGGTAACACTGCAATTGAATTAATAGCGTTCTCTGGTGGGGCAGCAGTGAAGGGCCAAAACAGTGCCAGCAACACAACAACCAATCCGGGTCCACCAACTATCGCAGGCCAGAAGTAGCCGCTTTTAGTGGGAGTGGTTGCAGGTGCCGTTCCTGTGGCTACAGATTCCCCTGATGTATCCCGCTTCAGTCGCTTCAAGTCCGTCAACAGATCCTTAGCCGACTGACAACGAATCTCCCTGTTTTTCTCTAGGGACTTATTGATGATCCGCTCTAATTCATCAGGATTCTCTGGGTTTAAGCGTGTAGAAGATGTGGGAGTCTTATTCAGAATCTTCTCAAAGATGATCCCAGAGGTATTTCCCTTGAATGGAAGTGCGCCGGTGGCCATTTCATACAAAACGATTCCCAGAGAGAACAGATCGGATCGTGAATCCAACTCTTCTCCACGAACCTGCTCAGGCGACATATACGCCACGGTCCCCACCGTCGTCCCTGGACTGGTCAGGTGCTCCTCGACCTGGGGTGTCGCCATCTGTGAGTCCACTTCAGGCTCCTGGGTCAGCTTGGCCAGCCCGAAGTCCAGCACCTTGGCATCGCCCCGCTTGGTAATGAAGATATTGGCTGGCTTGATGTCTCTGTTGACAATGCCTTCGGTGTGAGCCGCATCCAGGGCATCCGCAATCTGAATCCCCAGA
>JAZFRU010000030.1:0-3127 GCA_036445815.1 Acidobacteriota bacterium
GGAACCGCCACCGTTCACAACACCGTCCCTCTGGTCTCCAGCAACAAGGCCAGAGCCGCCAAGGGGCTTCCTCTTCGTACCGATCCCGATGGGAGTCCCACCGCATTTGACCACCTGGTACCTCAGCGCCTGGCGGCGCCTGTGGAGGTGTTGATCGAGCAGTTCAGCGGGCATCCCCTGGAAAAGGATGTCGCCGAACTCTACGGACCTCCCGATGGCTACGTCGATTCCCAGGGAGCCTTCCACTCCAGCCGACAGAGCCCGGCCGACAAGGCCGTGTATCGAGTCACCCTGGAGCCCGAAGACGGTCTTTATCTTTTGCCCTACATGGCGCTTCAGGCCGATGGCCGTGCCTGGGATGGAGGGTGTGCCGCACCCGGTGCTCCCTTTGAGAAGTGCCGGCAGACCTTCTACCCGGATGCCTCTCGACTCTTTGAGGAGATTGACCGCGGCATCGGTGGAAGAAGCGGATCCGGAACGGCGAACGTGTTGAGTTCCAGGGCCGATTTCGATTATTACCGGGCCGTCCCTCCGGGAGGATACACCAAAGGTTTGGCCCACGATGACCGAACCGATATGGGTGAGGGTGATATTCCGCCCGAATCTCTGGGAGAAGGTTTCTTCCCTTATGTGCCTTACCGGCGGGATCCTCGAATGGAGGACCTGGCCAGGGCGACCAACATGGTTCAAAAAGCCCTCGACACCGGAAAGTATGCCGGCGCAATCTGGCTGGAGGGCAGTTATAATGTCTCTGAAACCGCCTACTGGTTGAATCTGCTGATCGATACTCCACTCCCCATCTCAGGTAATTCTTCCCAGCGGGCCCATGGAACCGTGGGAAACGATGGCGATCAGAACATCGTGGATTCAGTCGATTACATCCTGTCAAAGATCTGGGCCGACGATACGGGAAAAGATTCCTATGGAGCGGTGCTGCTCCAGGATGAGCAAATTTTCGCCTCTCGCCAGGTGGAAAAAAGAGATGCTCGCCCCGGAGGCTACGGGGCCATCGGCGGGCATGGCGGCATCCTGGGAACGATCGGCCCTCCTGTGACTATCTGGTTCCAGCCCACCACGCGCCATACCTGGAGATCAGAGGTCAACCTGAACCGGATTCCCTCATCGGTCCAAGGGGTGCGAAGGGGTGCTTCGGGGAAGATCGAGGATGTGACGGTCAGGGTCAAGGACAGCGCTGGATGGCTTCGGGGAGATGCGATCCCCAAGGTTGTCATGGTGAAATACAATCGTTATGTGAAGGACAATGCTCTCTCAAGAGCAGATGAGGAAGTGGAGGTCTTTGCCCGACTCGAAAAAAATCTCAAAGACAGGCCTCTTTCCGGCTTTGTGGCCGAGGGTATTACGGGAACCGTCCACGAGCCTCTGGAAAAGGCGTTGGATGTGGTCAGTCTGAGCGGAATACCAGTGGTCCGAGTCAGTCGGGACAACGAAGAGACCATGGTCAGTCCGAACCCTTCCAATCTCACCATTGAAGGGAGCAACTTATCGCCTCAGAAAGCGAGACTGCTCCTGATGGCCGCCCTGATGAGGTTTGGAACCCTGCCCACGGCTGTCGATCCCAGAAATCCGACTCCACAGGAAAGAAAAGCTGTCAGAGACAAGATCGAGCAGTATCAGGAGGTCTTCAGCACGCATTAACGCGCCTGGCTTTGTGGGAGTTCTCGTGCTGGTGTGCGATAACAGTGGCCTCTTCAGGCAACTCGAGGGGGCCTCTTCCTGATTTTGATTCCTGCGGAGTCCGACCCTTTCCGTAGGAAACCCTTGCCCGATTGCATGACCGCACCATGATTCCAGTAAAAAAATTGGTTATACTCTTATTAGCACAAGGGTACCGGTCCTCCCTTGTGCGAGTTAAATCAATGAGGACTTAATTCCGGTTCACCAATCATGACACCGACACCTCAGTCCAACCTGACCTTCACGCCCGAGGTGGCGCGTGTCACCGCTCCCATTTACGAACGTCTTCAGCACGTCATTCCCGAAATCGAATGGCCCGTGCATGCCCCCTTGATTGCCGAAATCAACAGGCTCAAACAGCAGCGCAGAGCCATCATTTTAGCCCACAACTATCAGACACCGGAGATTTTTCACGGGGTTGCCGACCTCACGGGTGATTCACTGGCTCTGGCTCGCCAAGCCGTGGAAACGAAAGCCGATGTCATTATTCTTTGTGGCGTTCACTTCATGGCCGAGACCGCCAAGCTCCTGAATCCGAGCAAGACGGTGTTGATTCCGGATCAGGAAGCCGGCTGCTCACTCGCGGCATCCATCACCGCAGACGATGTCCGGCTTCTGAAACAGCGCCATCCGGGAGTCCCCGTCGTCACCTACGTCAATACCTCGGCCGCGGTTAAGGCTGAGTGTGACATTTGCTGCACCTCGGGCAATGCCCTGGAGGTGGTGGAATCTCTAGGGAGTGACCGGGTCATCTTCTTGCCCGACGAATTCTTGGGTCTGCATGTGGCAGGACAGACCGAAATAGAATTAATCGTCTGGAAGGGACACTGTGAGGTGCACGAGCGTTTCACCGGAGAGGATCTTCGTTCCTACCGCCAGCAGCACAAGAACATTGAAATCCTGGCTCATCCAGAATGCCCTCCCGGTGTTTTACAGGAAGCTGATTTCGTAGGATCCACTTCAGGAATGATCCGATACGTTGAACAACAACGGCCCAGCAGAATTGTCCTGATCACGGAATGCTCCATGAGTGACAACGTGGCCGTGGAATTCCCTGAGGTTGAGTTTGTCCGCCCCTGCAACCTGTGTCCCTATATGAAAAGTATCACCCTGCCCAAGATCCTTACGTCCTTGCAGACACTGAACCATCGGGTTGAAGTGGAGCCGGAAGTCGCTGAACGAGCGCGCCTCTCTCTGGAACGCATGCTTGCCGTGGGCTGACCACTGAAAGGAGCGCTGGTCTTCGACCAGCGCGTTCCACGTTCCAGGTTCCACGTTTCCGGAGTGTGGGAGGCACCTCAGTGCGCCGAATCCGGAGAGCCGCTACAGTGTACTTGCCCTGTCGGTTTGACGTTCCTCGCCCCCGTTCATTAACATTCCAAAGGGTCGACGATCGACTGGTTAGGAGAGATGCTTTGGAAAAACCTGTGGG
>JAZFRU010000031.1:0-6714 GCA_036445815.1 Acidobacteriota bacterium
TGAGCAGCAAGGTCTCGGCGGAGTTTCGCTATGACCTCAACCAGATCGGTCTTTTCGGGAGAGAACTGGAGAGTTTCCACCAGGTCAACAGCAGCGTCAACGTTGCCTTCAGCCGGAAATGGTTAACAAGTACCCGTATCCAGTACAACAGTTCCAGCGATGTGATTGGCTACAGCGTTCGGCTCAACTACATCTACCGACCGGGAGATGATCTTTTCATTGTCCTGAACGACTTCCGTGATCAAACCGGAGAGATCAGCGACATGGACCGTTCTTTCGCCATCAAGTTCACCCACTCCTTCGACTTTTAGGGCGCCTGCGGCGCCCGTGCAGTCGTGCAGTCGTGCAGTCGTGCAGTCGTGCAGTACGGAATGATCCCGTGCAGCTGTGACGTTGTTGCTATTTCAAATCGAATCTAAAAAAGGCGGGCTTGAGCGGTTCTCCGGAATCGCCGGAATGAGGGACTCCCTCATTCCGGACAGGTTCCTACTGTTTTGGCTGAATTGAGAGGGATAAGAAAAACGGGAAATTATCTTCTCTGTGTCTTTGTGTCTCTGTGGTGGCTATCTTCTCTGTGGCTTTGTGGTGGGACTACTGTGTCTCCGTGATGTGAAGCTCCAGCCTATTCTCATCGGCCAGGACAACCGAGGTCTCGATCTGACGATCAGGAATCGACCAGTACTTTCTCAGCAACCGGTCTTTCTCTTGCCGGGACACCTGCCGGAACCCGTACTTTTCATAAAAGCGAATGGCCCACACGGCATCGGCCCAGGTGCCGATCAGAAGCGGCTGCTCGGTTTCGCCTCGAAGATGCAGAAGCATCTTCCCACCGATTCCACAGCGGCGTCTGGCCGTACACACGTAGGCATGTCGAATCAGGGTGACTTCCTGAAGATATTGAATGCCCATCACCGCCACCAACTGATCGGCCTCCTGGTAGCCCCAGAACTGGACGCCGTGGCGGACCTCCTCTCGAAGTTCATCCTCACCCATGTAGGGGCTTTTCCAGCAGTCCTCGGGGATAACACCGTGGTAGGCCTGGGCCGAGTCGTTGATCACCACACGTACCCTCTCAAAATCAGCCTGGTGGCATCGTCGAATCATCTGGTCGATGGCGGGCTGGTCGGTCACTGAGACCGGTAAAGGCTTCAAAGGTCGCTTAAATCAGCCATCAGGATCTCCACCTCCTGTTGAGGGTCCGCCGTTTCAAAAACCTGCTGGAAGCTCTTCAACTGAAGGAATCTTCCACGGGGGAGGGGCTACGGCCATGCCGTGGAGAATTCAGGCACCCTCCGCGCTGCTCACGGCACCCGCCTTCGAATCGGACTGCTCTGCCCCCTGCTCTTCAAGGAACCGTTCCGCATCAATCGCCGCACGGCAGCCGGCTCCGGCTGCCGTGATGGCCTGCCGGTACACATGGTCATGAACATCTCCCGCCGCAAAGACGCCTTCCACGCTGGTTTTCGATCCGTCGTGGACGACCAAATAACCTTGCTCATTCATGTCGAGCTGTCCCACAAAAGGCTTGGTATTGGGATCATGTCCGATCGCAATGAACACGCCCTCCACCGACAGGGTCGTTTCCTGTCCGGTCTTCAGATTTTTCAACCTGACGGCTTCCACCTTTTTTTGAACGGGATCCAGCACCTCGGTGATGACCGAATCCCAGATCAACTCGATCTTGGGATGGTTCAGTGCCCGGTCCGCCATAATTTTCGATGCGCGAAGCTCATCCCGCCGGTGGATAACGAAAACTTTTTTCGCAAATTTGGTGAGGAACATCGATTCTTCCATGGCCGTATCTCCACCCCCCACCACCACGATGTTCTGATCTCGAAAGAAGAACCCGTCGCAGGTCGCACAGGTGGACACTCCATGCCCGATAAGATCCCTCTCTGACTGGAGCCCTATCAATCGGGCTGAGGCACCTGAAGCAATGATCAAGCTCTCGGCTTGATAGCTATTTTGATTGGTCTTGATCTGAAAGGGACGCCGGCTAAGATCCGCTTCTTCCACCACTTCCATGGTATAGATGGCTCCAAACCCTTCCGCCTGCTGCTTCATGCGGGCCACCAGATCAGGTCCCTGAATTCCCTCGGGAAATCCGGGATAATTCTCCACATCGGTTGTCAGAGATAACTGGCCTCCAGGTTCATGTCCTTCAAAAACCAGGGGCTGTAAATCTGCTCGAGCCGTATAAATTGCCGAAGTGGAACCGGCACAACCCGAACCCAGAATCATCACCTTATGTGTCATAGAGTCTTCCTTTCATCTTCTCCTCACGAAGAGGGTAAAGGATACCAAATCATGGACGGGTAGCGAACACCTCTGGGCCCTGAAAGCACCCTCAAACCTGGAAGCTGTCATGAATCCAACCGCAGAAACGATAAAAATCCATCAAACAGGTTTGAAAATCCGTTGTTGAGCCTTAAACTCGGTGACGGAGCCATGCATTCACTTCTGGACACCATCAATACAGCAGGGGCACAATTGGAGGAGCATCCCTATCTCCAGGCGGTCCTCGTCATTCTGGCATCTCTCATCCTGGCCAGGATCGCAGACTGGTTTCTGACCCGGGTCCTGACTCGTCTGACCCGGAAGACATCCAGTGCCATCGATGACCAGGCCCTGGCGATGCTGCACAAGCCGATTCGGTATTCCGTTCTGCTGGCGGGCCTGTCTGTGGCCATCACTCTAGTAGATCTTCTGGAGCCCTTTGCCTTCATGGCCTTCGGCATCCTCAAGACCGTGGCAGTCGTGATCTGGCTGCTTCTGGGAACTCGCTTGACGCTTCTGATACTGGACTGGATGACCCGACATCCAGAACGCTTCCATGTCATTCAGCCGGACAGCAAACCGCTTTTTGAGATCGTCGCCAAGCTGGTCATCTTCGGAGGGGCCTTCTACTTTTTACTGATCTCCTGGGGAGTTGACGTGACGGCCTGGCTGGCCTCGGCTGGAATCGTGGGCATCGCAGTGGGATTCGCCGCCAAGGACACCCTGGCCAACCTCTTTGCGGGAGTGTTCATCCTGGCCGACGCCCCTTACAGGATTGGTGATTTCATCGTGTTGGATGGTGGAGAACGGGGACAGGTGACCCGGATCGGGCTGCGCAGCACTCGCATGCTGACTCGCGATGACGTCGAAGTCACCATCCCCAATGCCACCATAGCCAATTCCAAGATCCTCAACGAAAGCGGGGGGCCCTATCTGAAATATCGCAATCGTGTTGCCGTTGGGGTGGCCTACGGATCCGATGTCGACCAGGTTCGACAGGTCCTTCTTGAGGTGTCCGCCGCCGCCATTGAGGAGGGCCAGCTTGCCCCCCATCCGGAACCCCGGGTTCGATTTCGAGAATTCGGCGATTCAGCCCTGTTGTTTGAACTTCTCTACTGGATTGAAAACCCCGAGAGTCGAGGCCAAGTTCAGGACTACATCAACACATCGCTCTACAAGGCGCTGGCCACGGCCAAAATCGAAATCCCATTCCCCCAGCGGGACCTCCACGTCAAACAGATGCCCAAACCGGAGTAGCCGAGCTGACGCCCGGCTACTCCGGCCCGTGCTTTCGTGCTGTCGTGCTTTCGGAAACGGCACGGCCGTACGCCCACGAATGCACGATTGCACGAATGCACGACCTCAGGCCACCAGTCTCAACAAAAAGGCACAGAGCAACCCGGCGTAGTTGCCCACCAGATAGCCCAGCACTCCCATCAAAAGGCCCACCGGCGCCATCGCCTCGTAGTAGGCCGCCGCCACGATGGGGGCACTGGCGGCACCCGCAATATTGGCCTGCGACCCCACGGCGACCAGAAAAAAAGGAGCTCTCAGGAGTCGGGCTCCGATCAGTAAAAAGGCCACGTGAAAGGAAATCCAGACGACTCCGACCAGCAGCAGAACCGGAGCCGCCAGGATGCCCGCCAGGTCCGCCTTCGCGCCGATCGATGTCAAGAACAGATAGAGCGCCGCATAACCCAACTTCGAGGCCCCGGCCGTCTCGATTTTGCGCAGGGGGGTAAAGGAGAGCGCGATGCCCAGGGTCGAGATCAAGACAACCAGCCAGGTAAAAGGAGAAAGGATCGATGCCACACTCGGGGCCATTTCCATCAATCCCAGGTGAGTGGCCCCATCAATCCAGTTGGACAGATACCGGCAGAAAACGGCTCCTCCAAATCCGACCGCCAGGACCATCAATACATCCGATAAGTGGATTGGTCGGACCTGGGTCTCCTGAAAGGTCTTCAAACGCCGATTGAGATCTTCCAACAGGTCCACCCGGGCGTTATTCCAGCGATCAATTTCAGTCTGATAATTGGCCAGAAAGAGAAGCACTCCCATCCAGGTATAGGCCACCACCGTGTCCACGATAATGATCGGTCCAATGATGCTGTCGGGCGCTCCGACCGCTTCCTTCAGAGCGGCAAAGTTGCCTCCCCCGCCAATCCAGCTGCCGGACAGAGCCGCCATTCCTTTCCAGGCATCCGGCGGCAGCCACTGGGAAAACAACAGCAGCGTGATCGGCCCGCCCACAACCACACCCGCCGTGCCCACAAGCATCATGACAATGGCCCGGGGACCGATTCGAAAAACAGCGGGAATATCGGTCGTGACCATCAGGATGAAGAGACTGAAAGGAAGCAGGTAGTCTCGCATCCAGTCGTAGGCCGCTGAATCAGAAGGAATGAAACCCAGGGCGCTGGCGAAGGTCGGAATGTAGTAAATTAGCGCAACCGACGGAACGATCCTGAAGAAACCCCTGGCCCAGCCTTGACTGGAAATCCAGAAAACCGCACCACAGGTGGCCGCACAAAAAGTGAACACGGCCATTGGTTCTTGCAGAACTGTCATGTCGGTGCGCCCTGTGAAATGTCATGTTACAGTACCATGACGACAGTTATGGACACGGGACGTGTGGCAGATCTTGAAGCAGAACTGAGCAATTCCATCCAGGGGGATGTGTTGTTCGATGAGATGTCGCGCCACATTTACAGTACCGATGCCAGTCTTTATCAGATCAAGCCTCTGGGCATCGTCTTGCCCCGAACTCGTGATGACGTCCGCCGCATCGTCCAGATTGCCGGCCAACACCAGGTCCCTCTGCTGCCCAGAGGCGGAGGCACCAGTCTGGCGGGGCAAACCGTTCTGGCGGGCCTGGTGGTGGACTGCTCCAAATACCTCACCCGCATTGTGGAGGTCAATCCCGAAGAAGGTTGGGCCCGTGTCGAGCCGGGAATCGTGTTGGACAACCTGAACGACGCTCTCAAAAGCCACAACCTGCATTTCCCTCCCGACCCGGCCACCAGCAGCCGTGCCAACATCGGTGGGATGATGGGCAACAACTCCTCAGGCGTTCGTTCCATCCGCTACGGAAAGACGGTCGACCAGGTCCTGGAAGCCTCCATCGTGTTACCCACCGGTGAAGAGCTCTTGCTGAAAAACCTGAACCTCGAGGAACTCGAGGAGAAATGTTCCCTGCAGGACCGGGAAGGAGAACTGTACCGGGGCCTCCGCCAAATTGTGGAGGACAGCGCCCAGGAGATCGCCCAGCGCTTCCCAAAAGTGATGCGCAGAGTGGGGGGATACAACCTTGATTATCTGCTCCAGGAGGACGGGTTCAACCTGGCCAAGCTGATGGTAGGTTCCGAAGGAACCCTGGCCTTCGTCACCGAGGCCAAGCTCAACCTGGAACCCATACCTCGCTACACCGCCGTGTCGGTGGTTCATTTCAACGATTTGATTCGAGCGATTGACGCCGTTCCCGTTATTCTGGAGTTCAAACCCTCCGCTGTAGAAATCCTGGATCACTACGGATTGGAGTTGGCACGCTCCCAGCCGGCCGTGGCTCCTCTGTGTGCCCAGTTCATCCAGGGAGATCCCGAGGCTATTCTCTGGGTGGAGTTCAGCGGGGAATCCGAGCAGGAAGTGCATGACGGGTGGAAGGCCATGAAGGCCTGCCTGCCTGATCAGGAAGGTTTCTACAGCTGCTTCGATGCCGACGATGCGCAGGCCAAACAAACCGTCTGGGACGTGCGCAAACACTCTTTGGGCATCCTCCTGGGAATGAAAGGAGATGCCAAGCCTCTCGCCTTTATCGAAGATGCCTGCATCCCGGTTGAACATCTGAGTGAGTATGTCAAACGGGTTCTGGACTTCTGTCGTCAACATGACCGCCCGGTTGCCCTGTACGCCCATGCCAGTGCCGGAGTCATTCACATCCGCCCCATTCTGAACCTCAAGCAGCAGGAGGACCTCGACCTGCTGCGCAAGATCTCCGAAAAGTCATTCGAGATGGTCTGCGAATATGAAGGAGCCTGGAGCGGAGAACACGGCGATGGCCTGGTTCGCAGCTACAAGAATCGAGAATTCTTCGGGGAGCAGCTCTACCAGGCATTCCGTGAAGTGAAAAAGACCTTCGATCCAGCCGGTCTCATGAATCCGGGAAAGATCATCGATGCCCAGGACATCGCTGAGAATCTGCGAATTGATCCTGACTATACGACCAGTTTCCCGAAGACTCACTTTCATTTTCAACAGGAAAAGGGCTTCGACCGTGCCATTGAACTGTGTACCGGTGTGGGCCACTGCCGCAAATCTCTTTCAGGAACCATGTGCCCCTCCTACATCGCCACCCGGGATGAGGAACACTCCACGCGGGGTCGCGCCAATGCGCTGCGCCTGGCTATTGCCGGAAAGCTGGGCCCGGATGGATTGACC
>JAZFRU010000032.1:0-5746 GCA_036445815.1 Acidobacteriota bacterium
GTGAGGCCTCCGTCCAGAAGATGCTCCGGGCCACCTTCGGCGCTGAGAGGCAGGTCGCCGAATACCTCCAGGAAGGCTCCCGTTCGACCATTGAGACCGACCCCCAGGGTGGCCGTGTACTGGAACACCGAAAGCCGGTCCATGTCACTATCTCCATCCGGTTCCGATTCCCAGGCAGCCCCCAGGTTGTAGGCAATGGAGATGCGATCGGAGAGGTCGTGAGAGAGAGCCAGGCGAAGGGCTGGATCCGCCCGCCGCGGCACTGAAACGGAAAACAGCAGACCGGTTTCAGGAATCCAACCCTCTTCCTGCCACAAATTGAATTTGGCGCCCAACTCACCCTCTTCGCGCTGCTGTGGCGAGGGAGTGTCAGACTCCCAAAGATCGCCATCGAAACCGATTCGAAGCTCCACTGAAGGGATCATTCCGATGCGAAGCAAGGTTGTGGGGAACTGGTGGTTATTTTTTTCACCGTTACGGGTGACGCCCCAACCGGTCTCCAGCTGAAAGTACCCTGGTGGAACCACGATGCTTGATTCGGTTTGATCGGGGCGGTCCGTGACCAGTTCCAGGGTGGACTCCCCGGTTGCAGTGGGCTGGGCCCCAAGGGGGATGGTCATCAGAATGAGTTGGGAGGCGAGAGTGACAAGGCTATTATTTAGTTTCACCTAAATAATATATTCGTGATGACTAAATATGTCAATTCTCGGGCATCTCCCCTGGGGGACACGGCATCAGGGATAGTCCGCGTGAATTTTCAAGCCCTCGACCTCTCGTACCGGGCCCACCACTGTGAGGCAGGGTTGGATCCGTTGAAAGACCTCTCGGCTGGGTATGCTGAGGTATTCTCTGCCTAGTAACTGGCTCATCTGGCTGGCAGTGGTCCCGTACACCAGTCCGGAGATTCCCGCCCAGTAGATGGCCCCGCAACACATGATGCAGGGCTCGGTACTGGTATAAAGCGTGCATTCTGTCAGGAGATCACGGGAATGTTTCTGACTGACCATAGCGACCAGTCCCGATTCCGCATGTTGGGTGACGTCACCTGTTTCCTGCACGAGGTTCTTGAACTCCGCAATGATCTGCCCGTCATGAACCAGCACGGAGCCGAAGGGACGGCCCCCATCGGCACCCCCTGCTCGGGCAATTTCATAGGTGCGGCCGATCAACTCACGATCTGTTTCTGTGGATAAAGGATCATCCGGGAGTGCCGTCAGGTTCAACTCTATATTTCCCCCAAGCGTGTTCGCTGCATGATCTGGCTAGTTTCAGGGTTCAAGTTTGAAGTTGCAAGAAAGAATCCAGAATTCTTGGAATCTGGAACGACGGGTCGAAGACTATCTTCTATTTTGCTACCATCAGACAGGATGCTGCTCAGACTCTTTCTCCTGTTCACCCTGATTCCAATGGTGGAATTGTATCTGTTGATCCGACTGGGGGCCCGGCTGGGAGTTCTGGACACGCTGGCCATCGTGATCATTACAGGGATGATGGGAGGGCTGCTGGCCAGAAGTCAGGGACTGGCAGTCTTGAATCGAATCCGCATGGAACTTGATGAAGGCCGGATTCCCACCGAAAGTCTTTTTGATGGGGTGATGATACTGGTTGCAGGAGTCTTGCTCATCACCCCCGGACTTCTGACGGACGGCCTGGGTTTGTGCCTGTTGATTCCCTGGACTCGACAAGGCTTGAAGGTATGGCTCAAGCAGAAGGTTCAACAGAAGGTTTCAAAGGGAGAGACGGTCATCGAGGTGAACAGCAGAGCAATCGAGTAGAAGAGCGGTCTCGCTGTCGCTCGACCGCGTTTCACGTTTCATGTTTAACGTTTAACGAGAAGAGAGTAGGGGCGCACGGCGTGCGCCCACTGATACAGAGGTAATCCAATCCCCAAGTCCAATGTCCCGGCTCTCCGGAATCGGCGCACCAAGGCGCCTCCCACATTCCGGACACTTGAAACGTCAGAACCGCTGGTCTTCGACCAGCGGTCAGTTAAATTCCAGGGTCAGTCGGGCACTCCAAAGCCGAGGATGGCCGAAGTGAGTTCCACTGAAAGGATTACCGAAATTATAGGCGAATTGCTGGTTGGTCAGATTTCTGACATCCAGCTGCAGCGTCGCCACGACTGGCTCGCTGCTTGCCAACTTCTTTCCGATTGACAGATCGAACAAGGTCCTGGGCCTCACTCTTCGCCTGGCGAAGTTAACCCGATCGGCTCCAGGGCGTTCTCTCAATTCCGCCAGCTCATCCACATCGACTTCCAGTGGGGTGCCACTCTCATGTCTTCCGGAAAAAGCCACCCAGAAGTCGGATTTCCGGTGGTGGTACATCACCGAGGCAGTCCCCACGTTGCGTTGATCGTGATCAGGAGTGAATCGCGTTCCCTCTGAGATCTCAATGACTTCTTCTTCAAGAAATAGCCCTCCGTTAACGGGGCCTACTTGAAAGACGCGCGAATTGGAGTAACTGATGTATCCGGACCAGCCCTTTCTTTCTGGAAAATCCATTCGAAGATCGAGACCCTCCGCTTCCCCCTTGGCGATGCTGTTCGGGAAAATCGCGGTAGTGCTGAGCAGGACGTTGGGATCTGCGTAGTTTCGGACGAAGCGCCACCAATAAGCAGCATCCAACTGAAACAGATTGACGATGTCCTGGGCAAAGCCAACTTCAAAAGCGTGCTGTCTCTCCGGGGGCACAGCAGCACCGCCCTCACCCTCTGGGGTCATGAAGGGGGAGAGTTGACGGGCTTCCTCTGAGGATGACAAGAGCAGGTTTTCCACCTGAGGGGTCATGAAGAGCCGGTTGTAAGATCCTCGAAGGGCGGTGCGGGTCTTTGGGATGAAGAAAACGGCACCCACTCGAGGACTGAACTGAAACTCGGATACGAGCAGCGCGGTATGATCAAAGCGAAGGCCGGCATTAACGGTGAGGTTTTCATGAACGGTAAAGGTGTCCTGCAGGTACCAGGAGGCCTGACCGCGCACGGCACGTTGGCGAAAGATAAAGGGATGATCCCGATCGAATGACAAGATGCGCGGGTTCAGCTCCGTTTCTGCGGCGGCCTCCTTGTCAGTGACGAAAAACGAGAAAAACTCGTCGGGTAACACTCGCTGCCCTTCACCTCCCATCTTGATCAGATGTCCGTCGTACAAGTAGGTGAGATCAATGAGCACTCCCTGGCGCACATGTTGTCTTGATTGGGTGGCCGATAGAGGTGTGTCACCGGCACTGGGGACCAGATCGGAACGGAAGGTGCGCTGATACCCCGTCAAGTTCGTGACCGTGTTGGAGGACCAGATGTGTTGCCAGGAGGCCGAAGCGCTTTGATCTCGCAGTCGTTGACGCTGCCGCTGGAGTGCCTGCTCCTGTTCAAGCGTGTTGGGCACCCTGAAGTCGCTGCCGTTGATCGACAGATTGACGACCAGAGAATCGATGGATCTGGGATGCCAGTCGCCCCGCACATTGAATCTGACGGCTCCACCTCGGTTGTTGAAATTTCCGGGGGAAACCGGATCCAGGTATCGTCGGTCGGAACCGCTGAACGATTGGGTGACGAATAAACCCAGCTTTCGTTTGATGTTGCCTCGAAGCGAATAGGAGATCTCTCCCGTGCCAAAGTTTCCACCTCCCAACGAGAGCCGACCGCTGGTGGGTTGATCGATCCCTGATTTCTGGACCACATTGATGACTCCACCCGAGGCATCACCGTATTCCACGGGAATGTGACCATTGATCACCTGCATGCTTTCAATCATCTCGGTGTCCATCGAGCCGGCAAACAATGTGTCGACCCTATCGCTCAAAGGGATGCCGTCAGTAACGAAGAGAAATCCATCATCGACTCCCCGGGCGTGCAGAAGGCCGTTGTCCTCGGAAGACCAACCAGGTGCCGTGGCAATCATTTCCTGGAGGCCCGATCCGGGCCTGGCACCGGATTGTTGTTGGATCCGGTTCTGATCAAAAGTGACGCCACTGCTGAGGGAGTGCCGTTCAATCAGGTACGCCCCTTCCACCGTGACCGTTTCCTTCGATCCTGGGAGACTCAGCTGGAGGTTCAGAATTACGGGAAGAGTGGAGCGGATCTCCACCATCTGATCGGAAGACCGGAATCCGACCATTTCAACGCTGAGTCGATGGGTCCCAAAGGGCACATTGTAAAAGAAAAATTCCCCTTTTGAGTTGGTTGTCGTCCAGCGGTCAAGTCCGGTCGAGGAGTTTTTCAGGGTGACCGTTGCATCGGACCTCAGGTCTCCCATGGGGTTCACCACCGTTCCACGGGTGGTGCCGCTTTGGGTCTGGGCTCGGGCAAGGCCGAGGCTCGTCCACAGTACGGCGGCCAATCCGATCCGGAGAATGACCCGTTGCCTCCCCTTACCTATCATTGACATTAGCCTACCTGAATCGTATCTCCGGGGCCTTCGAAAAGGGGTTGAGCGGAAAAACATTCGGCTTCATTCAACTCTTTTCCCTTCGGGTCGGTCATGATGGTCCTCTCATGACTCTGGATAGAGTTTACGGTCTGACGGGGTGCTGCTTCTACCGACGATTTGCCCCACTGAACAACTCAAGGTATTATCTGTCTGACCAAGGATAGAGTGATGAACGAGCGACAATTATGCGACGAGTCCCGGACCACCAAGCCAGCCGTACTCTCCTGTCACAGGTGCAGAGAACGAGAGACGTACCAGTTGCAATGGCTGGTCCGGCGTAAGAAAAAGAAGTTGCCTCCCAACGCCAATGAGGAGATGCGACGCCACTTCGACAAGTTTGAGAGCTACATGGTCCTGATCGACGATGTCGTGGTGTGCAATCGCTGTCGCAGCCGCATCGAAGTCTCGGGCATGAAAACCATGGCCTATCTGACTGATGAGCCGTCGGGCTCCCACGACGACGAATCCTTCAATCGGTGACCTGATTCCTGTATTGATGAAGCAGGGCACTAAGTGCCAAAAAGTCGTAGAGGGCATGGGCCAGCATAGGCACCAGTAGATTGTTCGAGGCCATTGCCGTCAAACCCAGATACCCTCCAACGATTCCTGCCACAATCGCGTAGGTGGGGGTGATCCAATGTCCCAGACCGAACAGCAGGCTGGCCGCCGTCAATGCCAGCCAGGGATGGATGATTTCAGAAAGACCAGTCTGAATCACTCCTCGAAAAAGGGCCTCTTCGCCTGCTCCTGCCAGAACCGAAATGATGCCCAGTTGGAGGGTGGAGCAGCCGGCAAACAGGGGAATGACCTCATTCTCTACCTCAAGGCACAAACGACGAAAAGGGCCCCAGTGGGATCGTTGGAGGTAGGCCAGGATCAGCAATAAAGGGATGGTGGCCAGGATGCCCCAGATCAGGGCCCGGCCATTCAGATGGATCTGTTCCAGCAGCGGAGAGTCGTTCCACCAGCCCAGGATGAAGGCCAGTAGCAGTAAGCCTCCCTCAAAGATGATGGCCAACCAGGCGATAGGCTCCATTGAGCCTGAATTATACCGTCCCTGGGCTGGATCCGGGCTAGTCCCGGGGTATTCCCCCAAGATGTTTGACCAGGCGATTCTTGAGGCGCTTCCGGAACAGGGCCCAGAGGCGGATTTCTCTGGGAGAGCGAAGGCCTTCGTGTCCCTCAATGTGCTGAACACCTTCCCTTCCCATCATTGCCTTCAGATTGGGGATCTCACTCTGCACTTCTTCGAGATTGTTCAGTAAAAAGGAGATCAGTTCATCGTGAGAGGAGAGCCGCTTGTCAAACTGGCGCTGTTT
>JAZFRU010000033.1:0-3987 GCA_036445815.1 Acidobacteriota bacterium
TCGTGTTTCACTGTCACCCATGGATTCCAGGTGCCGCGCTACCAGTTCCTCGGGTTCCATTTTGGGCCCCTTGGCCAGTCCCATTGTGAGCATTACCAGGAAAATCACTCCCGAGGACAGAATCCCGCATGTGGTTCGATGCCGAAGCGTCATGGTTCCCCCTTTTCTTACGATCTTCGATTCAATGTGCCTGTGAGAAGTGGCAATTAGCCTTAGTATAAAGAATTCAGCTCTTCACCACAAAGCCACGGAGAAGAAGTTCACCACAGAGACACAGAGAAAAGAGAACTCTTTTTTTCCCCCGGTCCAATAGTGCTAGGAGAAAGAGAAAACTCTGTGTCTCTGTGGTGAGGACTGGCCGCGTTTCGCGTTTCGCGTTTCGCGTTTCAGGTTTAACGTTTCACGTTTCACGAAAAGGAAGTGTAGGGGCGCACCGGCCGTGCGCCCCTACTGTGCCGTCTGAGATTGGGGAGATAAGGAGAGGAAAAGAATTATCTTCTCTGTGTCTCCGTGTCTCTGTGGTAGGAACCCCGTGTCTCTGTGGTTAATCCTCTTGTGTCTCTGTGGTGGGAGTGTGAGTACCGCCCGGAACATCGACTCCCAGATCGGACCGTTTCCGATCGTTGGCCGGGGCCATGTAGACACCGCGGTCCTGCAGGCGGCGAATGCTTTCATGGAGATATTGATCTCTGACCGGACGCGCCTGAGGCGGTTGATCCATCCACAGATTCTTGGGATAAATCGGCTCCTCGTAGATGGTGCGGTAGACCTCCACACGAAGGTCCTTGAGCCAGTTCCCGAAGTAAGCGTTGGAGCGATAGTAACGCAGGGCTTCCACATCAACAATAGCGCTCACAAAGCTGTAATCACCGGCCTGGTGCTCCCCGATCACCTGGCCCTGGTAGTCCACAATCTGGGTCTTCCCGCCGAAGACGTCCATGGGGAGCTTGGAGTCAGCGTTGAGATACCAGGGACCACTGTTGGGTGCAACCACAAAGCAGGTGTTGTCCAGGGCGCGTGAGCGGTTCTGTATTTCTAACCAGCCGTTGCCGGCCCAGGGTTCCGGATAGCTCGGCATGTAAATCACCTCGGCTCCGTTCATGGCCAGGCCCCGGGCCGTCTCCGGATAGGAACGATCCATGCAGATGATGGTGCCGATCTTACCAATCTCGGTATCCGCCACCGGGAAGAAGGCATTGCAGTCGCAGCCATATCTCTCCGTGAAGCTGTCCCAGATGTCGTGCGGCGTGGTCGAATGCTCGTTTCGATAGACCTGATTCTTGTGATAACGATGGATCACTTCACCTTTCGGATCAAGGATGAAGGCAATATTGAAGTAGCGGTCCGGGTGCAGCTTCGGATCCCGGGACCGGCACTGCCCGACGATAAACGTTCGATGCTCCTGGGCTTTCTCGCGCAATCGATCGAGTTCGGGCCCTGGAAATTCGGTGAACCACTCATTGGCGGCGGTCACATGATCAAACCCCAGCTTGGAATCGGCGAAGGTCTGAATGGCAGCCTCACCCAGGGCCACCAGCTTGACGGGATATTGCAGGGAAGCCAGCCAGATAGCTGCATCCATTGCCTCACAGATGGTATCCAGGTTCTTGTCCCAATCCTCCCGGGTCTGACAATTGTGGTG
This sequence comes from Acidobacteriota bacterium, assembly GCA_036445815.1. Classification (GTDB taxonomy): domain Bacteria; phylum Acidobacteriota; class UBA6911; order RPQK01; family JADFOI01; genus JAPYTY01. Next base: position 1,643 of record JAZFRU010000033.1, read on the forward strand.
GGGGGTCTGCAAGGCCACGGCGGTATAAGGTTCAATCATGAAGGATCTCCTTTCCAGAGAACTACAGAACAATGGCGCACTAGCACCCTAGACTAACCAAGGGAAGAAAGATTCGGTAGAGGGAAATAGGACAAAGATTTGTTGATCACAAGGGCCGAGCAACAGATCACCACGGAACCCGAAGCTCAACTTGTTTTGTGTTCTATCGTTCTCTTAAACGAAAGGTGCGCCAATTGGGTCTCCCTCGGAGAACGTTCCAGCCCCCATCACGATCGGGTTGCAGATAAAGATCGTATTCCTGGGAAACCGGTATGCACCAACCCTCTTCGTCATTGCATGCGAAGTAGTGAACTGCGAGATGAAGAGGATCCTGAGACTCTTCCGAGATTTTGACGTTCATGAGAAACTCCCGGGGATCCACATCGGAGGCCACTTCCACCTTGGGCCCCTCTCCTTGTGACGGGGAAACCGTGGTTCCCTGAGGCGCCGTGACCTGGTATTTCACGGGACCCACCAGATTGTTCCAGTGGACGTGATAGAGCGGATCGACGTGAAACCCCACATACAAGGTTCCGTCTCCGTTGCCCAGCAGGGCCTCATCGGCCTCTGCTCGAAGCTTCATGTAAAAGGGCTGGAAGCTCTCCTTCGGTTCGACCTTCACGGCGTGCATTCTGCCGGGCACATTGACTCGAGGAACCACACCTGACGCGGCGATCTCTGGAGGAGGCTCGAACTTCATTTTCAGATCAGAGACCTGGGTCGGGTTCTCAACCGGGCCAATCAGATTCTCCAGGTCACGGCGTAACTGCTGGGGCGAGCTCCAGGTGCGAGTCACCACAAAGTTGCCTTCCGGATCCACCACAAATTCCGAATTGGGTGAGTCCCCCAGAGCGTGCTTCAGGTCGTTCCCCATGGTGTCGCTGATCCACGGAATCTCACTGCCCAGCGTGCGCTCGGCTTCCTTGACGTGCATCAACCGCTCTTCCAGCGTAAAGGGTTGCACATAGCCATCCAGTTCGGGATGAGCCAGGGCCTTGTAAATGTAATAAAATTGAACGCCCTTGGCAGCATAATCGCGATAGATGGTCTCCATCCTGGAGATGTTCCTCAGGAAGGGGGGTCAGGTGAGGCACCCGAAGACCAGAACCGTGGGCTTTCCCTTCACACTGGCCATTTCAAAGGGATTGCCCTGGGCATCATAGACGGTGATGTCGGGCAGGGAATCACCTGCCTGGGGAAAGCTGAAAACCTCACTGGAGCCACCTGGACGGGAGCGGCCGCCCCGTCCTGCCGGGGAGATTTCGTCCCGAGTCACAGCCCCATCTCCATCCCGGTCAAACCTTTGAAGAAGAGGTGGGGCGTCCTCGGGCAGTTCGTCCTCGGTGATTTTTCCGTCGCCGTTGGCGTCAAACTGTTCGAACATCCTTTCTGGATTCATGCGCTGCTCCCTGCCCCCTTGTCCTCGGTCACCGCCGGGACGAAAGTTGGAGAGCTCCTCCCGGGTGATCGCCCCATCGCCGTCGCTATCCATGCGCTCCAGCATGGGTGGGGCCTGTTCAGGAAATTCGTCCCGGGTGATCTTTCCGTCGCCGTTGGCATCCATCCTCTGGAACATCCTCTCGGGATCGAAACGCCGCTCTCCTCGCTGGCGACGGCCCTGCCCCTGTCGAGACTCGGTCCGTTCCCGGACGGCCAGGAACTCCTCTCGAGTCAGTTTACCGTCCTGATCCCGATCGCCCCTGGACAGGAGACGATCAAAGAGCTCTTTCTGTTCATCCGGGACCTCATCGGAGGTCACCACTGCGTCCCCGTTCTGATCCAGACGCTCGAACATCGCCTCCGGATCAGTCTGCCGCTGAGCCAGGCCAGGCCACGTGATCAGAATCACCGAAGCCAATATCCCAACAATTATCTTTCCCTTAGTCATGGTTGGACTCTCCTCACTCATGCATCCCGATTTCTTCTTTCACTCCCAATATAGTACGTCAAGAACATGAAAATGTATCGAAAACCGATTACCATGGTCTTGACGTGAACAACCATATACTCCTGAGCTTGCTTCTCTTTCTCCCGGTCGGACCGTTCACCGGTGAGGGACTTGCTCAAGAGACCTCGCCCGAATCGACCCATGTGACCGTCAGCCCGGTGATCGGGCTGCCGGGGGATGAAGTGTCCCTCCCGATTTATCTGGAGACTGCCCCCGGGATGGAGGTGGGTTCGATCACTCTGAGAATCACCTTCCCCCACAAATTGGTCACCTTTCTCAACGCTCGTCAGAGTTTCCTCGCCACCACTGCTGGAGGACGCCTGGCCGGTGCCGTGGAAAGCCGTGATGAAGTGGAAGC
>JAZFRU010000034.1:0-18430 GCA_036445815.1 Acidobacteriota bacterium
TGCTCGATGGAGCGGGCCTTACCACTGGATTCATCGACATCCAGAACCACTGCACAGAGAATGGGATCTTCGGTGGCAGGATGGAAGCGAGACGGCAACCCTGTCAGGAAACGGGGAAGAGCAGACTCTATCTCCATACCGATCACCGAATGGTAAGGGCCGGTCATCCCAACATCGGAAATATACGCAGTTCCCTTGGACAACACTCTGGCGTCGGCAGTTGGAACGTGGGTGTGGGTCCCTAAAACAGCCGATACACGGCCATTCATGAACCAGCCAAAAGCCACCTTTTCAGAGGTTGCCTCAGCGTGAAAATCAATCACGATTATGTCGGCCTTGTCGGCTAGTTTGGAAACCTCCCGTTCCGCCAGTCGGAACGGGCAATCAATGTTGGGCATGAAGACCCGTCCTTGCAGATTCATGACGGCCACCGGAAGACCGCCGGAGGTTTCAGCAATGTAACAATAATCACCGGGAGTACCGGGGGGATAATTGGCCGGACGCAGCAAGCGAGGTTGCTTGGGGAAGTACTCATAGACCTCCTTCTTGTCCCAGATGTGATTCCCCGACGTCATCACGTCGACACCGTAGTTCAGAATTTGTTCCGCCAGAGACTCGGTCACCCCGAATCCTCCCGCTGCATTCTCCACATTGACGATCGTTAGTTCGATCTGATGCTCGGATTTGATCTGATGAAGGTGCTTCTTCAAAATCCCCCGGCCAGCACGTCCGACGACATCACCTACAAAAAGAATCTTCATAACGCTAGACGTCTGGATTCAGGTGACTGCGCCCCAGAAGGGACATCCCTGTTACTTGGCATAGTCCACAACCCGGGTTTCTCGAATTAAAGTCACCTTGATCTGTCCAGGATATTGGAGTTCACCTTCGATTTTCTTGGTGATGTCCTTGCTCAACCAGAAGGCCTGTTCGTCGGAAACTTTACTGCTCTCCACCATGATCCTGACCTCTCTCCCGGCCTGGAGTGCAAAAGCCTTGGAGACTCCTGAAAAAGAGCCGGCTATCTCTTCTAATTGTTCCAGCCGCTTGACATAGCTTTCCAGGACTTCACGACGGGCGCCCGGCCGCGCAGCCGAGGTGGCGTCAGCAGCCTGGACCAGGACAGCTTCAACGGTTCGAAATTCTACATCGAAATGATGGGCTTCTATCGCGTGAATGACTTCAGGGCTTTCCCCATGCTTTTGGGCCAGCTTCACACCCAATTGCAAGTGGGTACCCTCCATATCACGATCCACGGCCTTGCCGACATCGTGGAGAAGTCCGGCACGCTTGCTGATGGCCACGTCAGCTCCGATTTCCCGAGCCATGATTCCGGCCAAATAGGCCACTTCTTTACTATGCGCGAGAATGTTCTGACCGTAACTAGTCCGATATTTGAGCTTGGCAACCAATCGCAGGAGTTCCGGGTGGAGACCGTGGATGCCCAGTTCCAGGACAACTTGTTTTCCCTCCTCCAGGACATGCACCTCCATCTCCTTCTGGACGGTGCTGACCACCTCTTCGATTCGACTGGGATGAATTCGTCCGTCTTTGATGAGGCGTTCGATAGATAATCTGGCAATTTCTCGCCGTAGAGGATCAAACCCGGAAAGAATGACAGCTTCGGGCGTGTCGTCTACGATGAGATCAACTCCGGTTGCCTGTTCCAGGGCACGAATATTTCTTCCTTCCCTTCCAATGATGCGCCCCTTCATATCATCGGAAGGTAAATTCACAACCGCAACGGAGGACTCCACCACATGCTCACCGGCACAACGCTGAATGGCCTGGGCCAAAACCTTTCGGGCTTCCCTCTCAGCCTTCTCCCTGGCCTCATCCTCAATCCTCTTGGCCAGCATCGCGGCATCGTGATAGGCATCCTTTTCGATGGCACCAATCAAGTTCCGTTTCGCTTCTTCGGCGGTCATACCCGCCACGGATTCCAGCCGCCGAGTCTGCTCGTTGATCAACTCGTCAAACTCCCGCTGTTTCACCTCTGCTTTTTTTTCACGATCCCTAACTTTGTTCAGAAGTTGATCCGATTCCTTTCGATCGCGCTCCAGGTTCTCCGACTGGGCCATAAGACTGTCTTCTTTTCTGGTCAGGCGCCGCTCCAACCCGTCCAGTTCCATACGACGATCTTGTGCCTTTTTTTCAGCCTCGGATCGCCGATTAAGAATTTCATCTTTGGCCTCAACTAACTTTTCCTTCTTGATTCTTTCAGCTTCTTGTCGTGCGAATTCCTTGACCTCTTCGCCCTGCCTCGCAGCTTCAGCTATTCGCCGATCCGCATACCGAACCTTGACGGCGAAGCCTATTACGACTGCAACCACCACCACTATTGTGAGAGCAATGACTATCGACACTTCCATAACACACTCCCGGATCCATACCGAAGCGCCGTCTAAAGGAGAGGTCAAAGGTGAGGAGTTTCCCCCACTTTGCCGTGTGATTCGCGAAATTGAACCTGCTGGTTAGGTGGGTATCCTACCTTTCACATCAGGCAATTCCTAAAATAGGAATCGCACACAATGAAAGGACCCGGATTCCCGCAGGACTGAATGTTGGCTCAAATTTCACCTACCATCACGAACATTGCAGGGGTCAAAACCGAATCGCAGGCAGGACCCACTATCCAGGCGATTTTTCGCCTATCAGAGGACCTAACTGGGTGATGAGTTTCTCACTCTGGGTGGACACCGTTTCTTCCAAATGATCCAACTCGTCTTTAGTTGAAAAATAATCATCCGCGATGTTCAATGCCGCCAAAACGGCGACCTTTATACTGTCCACCGAAGACGTACCTTCGAATACGTCCGTCATGGTCTCATCAACGTATTTAGCCAGGCGCTTGACGTACTCCGGGTCACCTCCGCTACGTACTTGATAGGTCTGATTGTAGATCTTGACGGCTGTCACCTGATTTGAATCTTCACCCACGGTTTTCTCCGCTTACGATTAGCTGGCTTCCTCCAGGGAATTCACCTTCTCCATGATCTGTTCGACCCTGGTCCGAATTTTTAGACGGTCATTCTTAAATTGTTTGATCAGTTTGCCTTTATAGCTGTTCTCTCCCTTGATTTCCTCGAGACTTTTCTGTAGTTGTTCAATTTCCTCCTTAAGAATCCTGTTTTCGCTCTGAAGACTGCTCAGCAGCAGGACTGCATCCTTCACATAACTTCCCAACTTGTCGAAAGCTTCAGTTGACACAGTTACTGTGAGCGAGCCTCTGCGGAAAAAGCTTCCCCCAACACCGAAAAGATATCCTCGGTGAAGCGCTTCACCTCTTCCTGCGTTAACGTTCTCTCCGGATTGGCGAAGGTCAACCGTATTGTCAAGCTAACCTTGCCCGTAGGAAGCTTCGGGCCTTTGTAGAGATCTAGGAGCTGTACGCCGTCAAGTTCTGGTATTTCCATCTCTTTAACGGCTGACACTATTTTAGAGTATTCCACCTCTTTGTCAACGACAAAAGAAAGATCTCTCTCGACTGACGGGAACTTCCCAAGACTCAGGTACCTCGGTTCCGTAAGAGGTGTTTCGTATAAGGGAGCCAGGAACAACTCGGCGATCCATACCGGATCAAGAAACTTGTAAGCCGCTTGCAGGTCGGGATGAAGCTTCCCCAACACGCCCAACTCCTCTTGGGCCACGGCAACCCGAGAGGACACTCCGGGATGAAGACACGAAACACCGGACGTCACCTCGAAACGGGCATTGAGCCCCAGCGCCGAGACCAAACTCTCCACCACCCCTTTGAGATGGAGAAAGTGAAACTGATCCCCGGAGGTGTTCCAGAAAGGCTGGTAAAAAGCTCCGCTGGCGACCAGGCCAAGTCTGGAAATCTCCCGAAGATCCTGTGCCTCGCCCGACTCATCGGGGATAAAGACCTTTCCGAACTCGAAGAGTCGGACATTTTTGTTCCCATGATTGAGATTGTGCCGTAAGGCCTCCACGAGTCCAGGAACCAGACTGGTGCGAAGATGGGTATCCTCCGCAGTCAACGGGTTGGAGATTGCCGCCATGGCAGGAAGCTCTTGCCAGAACGGCTTCTCCCGGGACGGGTTCGTGAAGACGTAGTTGAAGGCTTCCATGAAACCCAGGCTTTCCAGGGTGTGCAGCATGATCTGGTCATGCCTGTGGGTGGAATGAAAGCTTCCAATCCCGGGAGCCTCCGGATAAGTGCTCTCGATCTGGTTATACCCATAATGGCGGACCACCTCTTCCACCAGATCATCTTCCATGCTCACATCGACGCGAAAACTGGGGACCTGGACCTGCCAACTTTTCTTCTCGCCGTCGGAGACCACAAACCCCAGATCAGACAGGGTCTGGGAAACAAACTCAGCATCCATGGGAATCCCGATCAGGGCTTCCATACGCTCTGGGCGTAACCGAACCGACTGCTGCGATGGCCCCTTCGGGTACTCATCCACAACCACTCCTTCCAGGACTCCCCCTGCGATTTCCTGAATCAGGCGGCAGGTACGATTCAAGGCCTTCACGGGAATCTCCGGATCAGCCCCCCTTTCAAAGCGAAAGGCCGCTTCCGAACGAAGGCCCAGGGATTTGCCGGTACTCCGGATTGAAGCCGGATCAAAGTAAGCACTTTCAAGTAGAATAGTCTCGGTCGTCTCAGAGATTTCACTCTCCGCCCCCCCCATGATTCCGGCCAGTGCGACCGGCTTCCGGGCATCGCAAATCACCAGCATTGAAGGCTCCAGGCTACGCTTTATTCCGTCCAGTGTGGTGAGCACTTCTCCTGACCTGGCCTGGCGAACCACTATGCGACCTTCCTCAAGCTTCTCATAGTCAAAAGCATGCAGCGGATGCCCCATCTCCAGCAGCACATAGTTTGTAGCATCCACGATGTTGTTAATGGGTCTGTGTCCGAGAGCCTCCAGACGGGCCTTGAGCCACCCAGGAGATTCCGCCAACTGAATCCCGGAAACGATTCCGGCGGCATAGCGTGGGCACAGGTCCACATTCTCGATAGTCACCCGGGTGGATAAGGAGCCGGACTGATTAACATGCTCGGGCGAGGAAAAGTCGGGAAGTTTGAGCGACAACCTGAACTGGGCCGAAATTTCCCGAGCCACTCCAAGGTGATTCAGACAATCAGGCCGATTGGTAGTCACCTCCAGATCTAACACGGAATCGTCGTCAAGCTGGATAATCTCCTCCACGGCCAGACCCAGCTGGGTGAGACCATCGGCAAGACCCTGGACACCGATATCAAGCTTATCGATGTCGACGAATTCCTGGAGCCATTGACAACTGACTTTCATCGTGTGAATCCCACAGGGTTAAAACTGACTGAGAAAGCGAATGTCATTTTCAAAGAACAAACGCAAATCATCGACCTGGTACTTCAAGATGGCGATGCGATCAATCCCCATTCCCCAAGCAAAACCCGTGTATCGCTCGCCGTCATATCCCACCATCTTGAACACTCGAGGATGGACCATTCCGGCACCCATAATCTCTATCCAGCCGCTGTTCTTGCACACCCTACAACCCTTTCCCGCACAGAAAATACAGCTGATATCAACCTCTGCTCCCGGCTCCACGAAAGGGAAATAGCTCGGTCGGAATCGCACTCGGGTCTCCGCCGTGAACAACTCCTTCAAAAACACTTCCAGGGTCCCCTTGAGATCGGCCAAGGTGATCCCTTCATCGACTACCAGTCCTTCCATCTGGTGAAACATGGGACTGTGGGTGGCATCAACCGCATCCCGCCGAAAGACACGACCCGGCACCACGATGCGCAGGGGCGGCTTCTGGCTTTCCATGGTTCGGATCTGTACCGGCGATGTGTGGGTTCGAAGCAGAAGAGTGTCAGAAAGATAGAGGGTATCTTGATCGTCCCGGGCCGGATGTCCTTGGGGAATATTCAGGGCTTCGAAGTTGTAGTAATCTGATTCAACCTCCGGGCCGGTGACAACGGTGAACCCCATCCGAACGGAAATTTCCTCCATCTCCTGGCGCACCCGTCGCAGGGGGTGTATTCCACCCAGGGGAAAGGGGTAGCCGGGGAGGGTGACGTCCATTTGCTCCTGAGCCAGCTGGACCTCGCGCTTTTGTCCTGTCAACTTCTCCTGCTGGCCCGAAAGAGCCTCCTGGACCTTCGCTTTGAGAAGGTTGAGTTGCTGGCCAACCGTCGATCGCTCTTCGGAAGAGAGCCCCCCGAGTTTCTTCAACTCCGCACCGATGAGGCCTTTCTTACGTCCCAGGTACCTGTCCTTGAGGTTGGAGAGGTCACCCTGGCTGGATGCTAACTCCAGATCTTGACAAAACTCGCCCCACAAAGGATGAACTCTGTCTTCAGGAGATTTCATTTTCGTCGTCAGTGATTCAGGAAGGGTCGATGGCCACCCGAAAGCCGACCAATCTGACGGCCTTCAACGGTTATTCAGAGGCCGCCTCTTTAGCGGTCTGGACGATCTGTCTGAATGCCCCTTGGTCGCGGACAGCCAGATCGGCCAGGACCTTACGGTTCAACTCAACACCAGCCTTCTTCAGACCATAGATGAACTGACTGTATGAAAAACCATGCTGCTTGACAGCAGCTCCGATACGAATAATCCAGAGTCTGCGAAAATCTCTCTTTTTCTGTCTGCGGTCCCGGTAAGCATAGGAACCGGATTTCAGCAGCTGTTCCTTGGCGGACCGCCGCAACTTACTCTTGGTTCCCCAGTACCCCTTTGCCGCTTTGAGAATTTTTTTCCGCCGCTGGAGTCTTCGAACTCCACGCTTCACTCGAGCCATAACCGTACTCCTATTTCAGACCTAACATCATCTTCACACGCTTTTCATCGGACGGGCTTACACTTGACCATTTGGTCATACCGCGTTTTCGCTTCGATGACTTCTTCGTCAAAATGTGACTGTGATGACTGCGCCTTCTTTTTATTTTTCCGGATCCAGTCAGCTTAAATCGCTTCGCTGCGGCTCGCTTGGTTCGTTGTTTCATAACTAAACCTGCTTCTTAGGATAGAGAATCATTGTCATCGTGTGCCCTTCCAGTTTGGGCGCTCTTTCCACCTCAGCGGTGTCTTCCAACTCGTCCTTCACTCGTCTCAGAATCTGCTCTCCAATGTCGGCGTGAGTCACTTCCCGTCCCCGGAACATCACTGTGGCCTTCACCTTGTTTCCTTCATTAATAAATCTGACGATGTGATTCTTCTTGAACTGGAAATCATGTTCGTCAATTTTAGGCCTGAACTTTACTTCCTTGACCTGGGTTGTCTTCTGACGCTTCTTCGCCTCCTGAGCTCGTTTTCTCTGCTCATACCGGAACTTGCCAACATCCATGATGCGACAAACCGGAGGCTGCGCCGTCGGTGAAATTTCGACCAGATCCAATGCCCTTTCCTCTGCAAGACCGAGAGCCTGCCCCGGCTTCATAATGCCTAACTGGTTACCGTCCTCATCAATCACCCGAATCTCACGAGCCCTGATCTGATGATTCACTCGAGTTCTATCGATACTCGCCCTCCTCGGTTAACAACTTCAACTCCACTGTCACACTGGCTCATCTAAGATACCGCACTATTGTCTCAAATCCGCTTGTGAAATTGCATCTTTTTTATTGATGCGGTCCTGAATCATGTCGGCAAAGCCTTCGATACTCATGGCTCCGAGCTCACCTTCAGTGCGACTCCGGACGGCCACCGTGTCCCCTTCGGCTTCACGTTCACCCACCACAAGCATATAGGGAAGCTTCTGCATTTGAGCCGAACGAATCTTATACCCAAGTTTTTCATTTCTCAAATCGACCTCGATTCGAAGCCCGTCTTGCTGAGCCTTGATTCTTTCCACCACCTGATTCGCATAGGTATGCACCTTTTCACTCACCGGAATCACCAGCACTTGAACTGGTGCTAACCAGAGTGGAAAGGCCCCCCCATAGTGTTCTACCAGGACGCCCATAAAGCGCTCCAGGGAACCCAATAACGCCCGATGGATCATGATCACCGGATAATTCTTGGAGTCGTTTCCCACATAGGTCACCTTGAATCGTTCCGGTAAACTGAAATCAAATTGGAAGGTACTCAGCTGCCAGGATCGGCCCAACACATCGATCAAACTGACGTCGATTTTAGGTCCGTAAAAAGCCGCTTCTCCTTCACACTTTTCATAGGCCCATCCTTTCTGCTCCAGAGCCTCCGCCAGGATCGCCTCGGCTTTGGTCCAGTCCTCCGGTTGGCCTGCATAATGTCCAGGCTCATTCGGATCCCACCCCGAAAGAGTGACCTCATAACTATCAAAGCCAAAACTTTCCAAAACGTGTTCCGCAAGATCCAACGTCTGGACAACTTCATCCAACACCTGGTCGGGGCGACAAAAAATGTGGGCATCGTCCTGAGTAAACCCTCGAACTCGGAGCGTACCGTGGAGGGTTCCGGATTTTTCGTTGCGGTAAACAGTACCGAACTCGGCAAGCCTCACCGGTAGCTCACGGTAACTTCTCTGGGCGGCCTTGTAGATAAGAATATGCCCGGGGCAATTCATCGGCTTCAGAACGTATTCGTCCTCGTCCACAGGAAGAATGAACATATTCTCCCGGAAATACTCGTAATGCCCGGAAGTCTTCCACAAATCACTCTTGGCAATGTGCGGAGTGCAAACAAACTGATATCCCCGCTTCTCCAGTTCCTTCCGCAGAAAAGTTTCAATCACGTCTCTGACGATCGCACCCTTGGGATGCCAGAAAATGAGTCCAGGAGCCACTTGATCCTGAATGCTGTAAAGATCAAGTTCTTTCCCCAGTTTGCGATGATCCCGCTTGAGAGCCTCTGCCTGTTTTTCCAGATAGCCAGCCAGTTCCTCCTCGTCAAAAAAGGCGGTCCCATAAATTCGCTGCAGCTGTTCTCGATGTTCATCTCCTCGCCAGTAGGACCCGGCAACGGATAGAAGCTTGAACACACCCAGGTGCGATGTGGAAGGCACATGCGGACCGATGCAAAAGTCAACCAGAGATCCCAGCTTGTAACAAGAGAGAACCTGCCCGTCGCGCTCCTCAATTAATTCTGTTTTCAGGTTTTCTCCCAGGTCCTGAAAGACATCTACCGCTTCTTCCTTGGTCACAATGGAGGGGTCGAAGGACAGGTCCTGGCTCTTCAGCTCTACCATCTTCTTCTCGATCTTTTCCAGATCTTCCTCACTCAACCGGTGAGAAGTCTGGAAATCGTAGTAAAAACCCTCGCTCGTGGCAGGGCCGATTCCCAGATGCACCCCGGGGTACAACTCCATCACGGCAAGAGCCATCAGATGAGATGTGGAATGCCGAAGGATAACCAAAGCCTCCTCGGGATCTTCCACCCCGACAACCGTACCGTCTCTGTGGACCGCCTGCAGTTCTGTACCCATCGACTCCCTTATCCCTTGTGTTTTCGCCCTTTGTCTCAACCCGCGACACCATCCTTGCGGCGGTGTTGCCAAAACGGCCAGGGGACAAACATCCCGACTTGCCCCAAAAAAAATGGTAGGTGCGAGCGGAATTGAACCGCTGACCCCTTCCGTGTCAAGGAAGTGCTCTTCCCCTGAGCTACGCACCTACGAACTGGCGTATTATAACTGATAAATGAAACCAGGTAGACGATATAACGTATCGTGGAAAACCTACCCACTATCAGACAGACCTCCACGGCTAACCGTCAGCCCATCCTCAGTTGTATAGGTTGATCGACTTGGATACGCCCTTGACACTCACCCGGACGCACTCTGTCGCCCTCTTATTTAAAGCACCGACACTCGCTCCACTCGTGCTCATCGGTGGTGCCGGGTCGCAATCCTTGGCCGGGCATTACACCAAGCCTGCGAGAGTTTCCGAAACACCGGAGAGCCTTCTGCAAGGCAGGCGACGCCTTGGCCTCGCTCAACCTGAAGGTGGTGCCTCTCCCCGACCGGAACCTGCGTCTCATCCGGATCGACTCTATTCGGATACCCTCGGACCTACTCTCCCATCGATTCAGCCCGGATGATTGATGAATCCGGGCTGGGCGAGGGTAGCTGGAGTCGATCTATATGGCGTCTTTAAGAGCCTTGCCGGCTGAAAATTTCGCGACCCTTCTCGCTGGAATCCTGATGGGTTGGCCAGTCTGAGGATTCCTTCCCATTCGTTCTCCTCGGGTGGAAGCTGAAAAGGTGCCAAACCCGACCAGAGTGACCTTGTTATCACTCTTGAGAGCCTTTTGCACATTACTCACAAATGCATCCAGTGCCGCTTGAGCCTGGGCCTTCGTGATATCCGCATCCGCTGCTATTGCCTCAATTAACTCACCTTTATTCATTTCTCCTCCTTCGGGTTAGACAGGGTTAGTAAACACTTAAGCGGCCTTCCTCACCAATTGATCTCGGATTCGATCGACGCCCTCTTCGAACTGCGCTTCCCGGATGGCTTTGTTGAGTTCCTGATAGAAATCATCTCCCAGAGTCGCCTCGGGGTCATCGCCGGTCTTATCAAAATAGAAGTTAGTAATTAAATCGGGACTGGGAGACCGCACCTTGGCGGAAATCCCAGATTCCCTTGGCTTTCGACCCTGAACCGGGTCACCAGAGGAGCGATAAAACAGCTCCGTTAAAATCTGTAACATCGAACCATCTTCCAGGTACACTTCGGTCTGTACAGCCCCATGTCCGTCGGTTCTCTCACCCACCGTATCACCCAGAGCATGATCGGTTAAAGCCGCAGCAAAGACCTCGGCTGCGCCACTGCTTCCCCCATCAATCAGGATCACGATCTTGACACCCGAAAGCAGAGGTTCCTTCAAGGACACAAAGTCGGTCCTGGGACCACTGCGGGCACCTACCGAGACGATCATGGCATCCAAGGGCAAGAACAGGTCACTTACCTGAACTGCGTTCTCCAGGCTGCCAATTGCCGTTCCTCGCACATCCAGGATCAGTCCCGTCACACCGGAAGACAGCAACATTTTCAGCTTCGCAGAGACTTCTTCGGCGATGCCCTCCTGGAAGTGTGGAATGGTCAAAGCCCCAATTCCGTCCTCTACGATTCGGGCTGATACCTCGGGCAAATCCAACTCTTCTCGCACCAGTTCCATTGGCGTGGGAACAGACCTCCGGGCTCGAATGACACGCAGGCTGACCGAACTCCCCTCGTCTCCAACCAGGAGCTTCTTCGCTTTCCAAAGACTCATTTCAGCCGTCATCTGGCCATCAATAGTCTCCAGTAAGTCTCCGGTCCGTAAACCTCTCTGATGGGCGGAACTCCCGGGGATTGTGGAGACGATGTAGGCATAACCGTAGCGATGGGAAAGAATAATGCCGGGAGTGGCTGTTTTGCCTGCCTTGGCTTCCTCGACCTCCCGATAGATATCTCCTTCCACGAAACTGGAATAGGGATCCAATGCCTCCATCATCCCGTGCAGTCCACCCAGCATGGCACGTCCCAGATCGGGCTCCTCCACATAGCTTTCTCTGACCTTGTTGAGAACGTCCGTGAAGACCCTTAACCCTTTGTAGGCATCATCACCCGCTGACACCCTATCCAACAGGCCACCCACCAGGCCGTAGGCCACAAACAGGGAGGAGAGTAAAATGACGCTGACTTTCGTCTTACCTAACATGAATTTTCCTGACCCTCAAGATCTAAACCCGAGTATGATTATAGCCTAGGGCGCTGGCAGCAACAATGCTAAAGATGAGACGGAGGGCCGTTTTTAAGCTTTTCCCATGAATAGATGGATGTCCTTGGATGTGGGTTCGAAGACTATCGGTGTCGCAATCACTGATCCTCTGAAGATTACGGTGAGGCCTCTGACAACTCTGGCCCGGACAACCATCAGTAGAGATGCTCAATCGATTTGCGAACTCATGGAAACCCAGGAAGTAGACAAATTGATCGTCGGCATGCCCAAACACCTGGACGGTCGAAGGAGTGCTACTCTTGACTTCATTGAACCTCTTGTCGAACATCTGGACACCGTATCCATGATACCCATTGAATGGGCAGAGGAACGCCTCTCCACCAAACGTGCTGAAGAACTGATGGCTGAAACGGGTCTGAGTCTGGCTGAACGGCGCAAGAAACGGAATGAATATTCTGCAGCGGTGATCCTACAGTGGTATTTAGAGGAATCCCGGTAAGGGAACGAGTTCAGTCCGTTCGGGGCCTTGCCCTGTGTGCCGGGGTGGCGATCCTGGCCATTGCCGCCTTTATGCTGTGGTTCATCGTCCAGGTCCACCAGCCCTTCCAGGGCTATCCGGAGTCATCCCGTATCGTCCTCATCGAACGAGGATGGGCGCTTCCCCAGATTGCGGAGACACTCCATTCCCAGGGCATCATTCGTTCTTCTTCCATCTTCCAGTGGTATGTTCGACTGGTCTCTGAACCTTCCTTTCTCAAAGCAGGAGAATACCGATTTGAGGGCCTGCAAACCCTGCCCGCGATACTCGAGAAACTTCGCCTGGTCCAGGTTCACCATTATCGGATCACGATTCCGGAAGGCTTGACTCTGGATGAAATTGCCACACGGCTGGTTGACGGTGGATTTGGGAAAGAACAGGAGTTTACTCGGGCCATGAAGGAAATCGACCTGATAGACGACTGGGACCCCCTGGCCGACCAAAATCTGGAGGGATATCTTTTCCCCGACACCTATTTTTTCCCTCGCGGTGCCGATGAGCAGGACATCGTCCGGTCGATGGTGAATTATTTTCGAGAAGTTTGGACCCCGGAACATTCCCGGCGAGCTCAAGAACTGGAGCTCTCCATCCGTGAGGTGGTCACCCTGGCCTCGTTGATCGAAAAAGAGACCGGACTGGATCGAGAGCGTCCCCTGGTTTCAGCCGTTTTTCACAATCGTCTCCACCAGAACCTGAAACTGGCCTGCGATCCAACCGTTATTTATGCGGTCAAGTTGACGAAAAAATTTGACGGAGTCATCAATCAGAGCGACCTCGATCTGGATTCTCCCTACAACACGTATCTTTATCCCGGACTGCCGCCCGGACCGATCGCCAATCCAGGACTCGCATCCATCGAAGCAGCTCTATACCCGGAGGACGTCGACTACCTCTACTTTGTTTCGGCCAACGACGGATCCCACATCTTCTCGACCCACTACAGAGATCACCGCAGAGCGGTCGCAAAGTATCAAAGATAGCCGGGCACGCTCATCTGGACTCAACACCACAGGCAAGAACAATCCCTATACCTGGCCCAACCATTTCCTCTCCGAAAAGAGATGATAGACTAGATCCGTGAGACACCTGGCACCGGTTCTTGCTCTTCTTGCGATCCTACCCCCGGAAGCAACCGTCTTTGCTCAGGCGAAGTTCACTCCTGCGCCTCTGAGGCTGGAAATCCCCTTTGAGGCGGCCTGGAATGGCATGCTTCTGACCCTCCTGGAGAAGGACTTCGAAATCCTGAATCAGGACCGGGGACAGGGATCAATCCGCAGTAACTTTCGTGAATACAGTTCCGGCCCCCTGACGGAAAGCCATATTGGCAAGATTGGTGACATCCCAAAACTGGTGGATGGTGAGTGGATGAGCGTCAAATACCAGTACGAAGTCATAGTGGAGTTGATTGCGGAACGAGAAACCGTCCTCACCGTTTACGCAAATATCGAAGCTCTCAAGCGCGAGTTCCTGGGCGCAGAAAACTGGACACCCATTGAGACCTCTGGAAAACTAGAAGTAGAGTTGCTGAACCAATTCGGAAAATCCCTGTTCGGAGAAGCATTTAGCCTGCCCGATAGGGAAGAAGCTTATCGGGATAAAGCTCCGGTTCCCCTGCGCCAGCCGCTGGAACGAATCCCTTCGGTGGTGGGTCCTGAGCGAATTCCTTAGCCTGCACCGCGTGTGCCTTCGACAACGGGTCACATCAATCAACATCGTAAGGCAATGAGCGAGCAAACCCTTCAAATACTGGATCAATCCCTCAAAATTTCACTGTGGGCCTTTCTAGTGATTTTCATCGTGTGCCTGACTTTTATTGCCCTTCGGCTGAGAGCACGCCAAGAGAAATTGGCAGACTACTTCAGCAGAGAATTCGACGAAAAATATCAGCAGGGAATCGAAGAAACCGAGGCAGCGAGACCCATTCCTGCCTCCTTCCAACTGTCCTCCCGCTTGCCGATGGTGGCCCAGGCTCTTGTCGTGTCCCTCCTTCTTTCTCTGATCTGCTTTGTCGTGATCGGATTCACCCCCTTTTCTCCACTGGGCAACTTCGCCAACTCAGATCTTCAGAGAGGGATCCCACTGAGATTGACTTTCCTCAGCTACGAACGTTTCCATGATGGCTTTTCGCTGCAGGGGGAAGTCTGGAATCAGAGTCAGGAACCCATGGAAGGACTGCAGGCCCTCGTGCAGATCTTCAGGTCTGAACGGGAACTACTGGATCAAGTTCAGGTGGCGGTGGAACCCCCTTCCCTGTCAGCTGAGTCGGCCGGATCTTTCTCTCTTCGGTATTCCGAGAAATCCCCGTTTTTGTATGGGTATCAGGTCACGTTTCAGTCCCATGAAGGAGTGAAAATTCCTCACGTCAACGGGTTCGATGTTGACTAGGTATTTTCGTCTGGATCCCCGTCGACAACAGTTATTCAGCCTGATCCCGTACCTTCAAAGGCACCGATCTGCTCTGGTTGTGGGCACCACCATGGTGTTGGTCACCAACATCACAGCAGTCATCTCACCCTGGATCCTCCGCAATGCCATCGATCATCTTTTCCAGGAGGTGACCCGAGACATCCTTCTCCTCTATGCCAGCCTGATGATTGGAGTAAGTGTACTGGAAGGAATCTTCCGATTCCTGATGCGTCGGATTCTGATTGGTGCGTCCAGAGACATCGAATATGATCTTCGCAACGACATCTTCCGACATCTGCAAACGCTCTCACCCAGTTATTATCAGCGTCATCCCACCGGCGACCTCATGTCCCGGGCAACCAACGATTTAAATGCGGTCCGTATGGTTTTGGGTCCTGGGATCATGTACTCCATGAATACTCTGTTCACAGCCGCATTGACTATCGGCATTCTGGTCACCATTAACTTCCAACTGGCCGTCTTGACCCTGACCCCACTGCTGGCAGTCACTTTCTCGGCCAGATACTTCGGCAAGCAGATCCATCGGAGGTTCGAGAAAATCCAGGAACAGTTCTCCATTCTAACCACCCTGGCTCAGGAAAACGTTTCGGGAGTCCGCGTGGTCAAGGCTTACAACCAGGAAGAACCCTTCATCGAACGCTTCCGTCAAGCCAACCAGGAATACGTGAATCGAAGCCTCTCGCTGGTCAGAGTGTGGGGAGTGTTCAACCCTCTGCTGTCCTTCCTGCTGGGTCTCTCCGCGGTAGGCCTGCTCTGGTACGGTGGACGCCAGGTCATTGCAGGTTCCATTTCGGTCGGTGATTTCGTTGCTTTCATGGCTTATCTGGCCATGCTGACATGGCCCACCATCGCTCTGGGATGGGTCATCAACATTTTTGAACGGGGCTCCGCCTCGATGGGAAGGATCAACCAAATCCTTCACACCCAGTCCGAGATCCGAGATGTCCAGACTCAGCCCATCTTCGAACTCAAGGGAAACATCCGGATCAAAAATCTCACCTTTTCCTACAACGGGACTCCCATTCTCAAGGACATCAGCGTCGATATCCCTGTCGGCCAAAGCCTGGCCATTGTGGGAAAAACCGGAAGCGGCAAGTCGACCTTTGTAGACCTGCTCTGTCGCCTTTATCGTGTTCCGCGAGGCACGATTTTTCTTGATGAAGTGGACATCAATGATATTCCGCTGGAAACCCTGAGAAAGAATATCGGGTATGTCCCTCAGGAAACCTTCCTTTTCTCCGAGACTGTGGAGGAGAACATAGCCTTTGGACGACCCGATACAAGCTTCAAATCGATCGAAGAAAGCTCCAAAGCGAGTAATATCTGGCCTGACATCCAGGGCTTCCCAAAGAGGTTCCAGACCTTTGTAGGAGAGCGCGGAATCACCCTGTCAGGGGGTCAAAAACAGCGGATTGCGATCAGTCGTGCACTCTTAGTCGATCCACACATCTTGATTCTGGATGATGCCCTGTCGAGTGTTGATACGCACACGGAGGAACTGATCCTGGAAAGACTCACCGGCGAACGGAGCCGCCGTACCGTCATATTAATTTCTCACAGGATCTCAACCGTCAAGATGGCGGATCAGATTCTCGTGCTGGATCAAGGATCCGTTGTGGAACAAGGAACTCACCAGGAGCTGTTGGAGGCAAAGGGACCTTATGCCGACCTCCATGAAAAACAGAGGCTGAAGGAAGAACTGGGATTGGAATGACCCTGTACCACGAAGAAGAACTCCTGGGCAGGGCCTATGACGGCCGACTGGCCCGCCGATTACTGAGCTATCTGTCTCCCTATCGACGGGTGGTGGCTGCATCCATCTTGTTGCTGGTGCTGGTCTCAGGACTTCGGCTGGTTGGCCCCTACTTGACTCTGGTGGCGATCGACCGCTACATCAACACGGGTGAGGCTGAAGGGTTGACTCCGATTGCTCTGCTTTACGTGCTGGTTCTGTTGATTCAACTGGGACTCTCGTGTCTACAGATGTATCTGATGAACTGGACCGGACAAAAGATCATGTGCGACCTTCGCATGGAGATTTTTTCCCATGTCCAGAAGCTTCACATGAAATATTTCGACCAGAATCCGGTTGGCCGCCTGATCACACGAATGACGACTGACGTGGATGTTCTCAATGAACTCTTTACCGCCGGGGTCGTCAGCATCTTTGGAGATATTTTCTCACTGGGTGGAATCGTTGTCATCATGCTCTGGCTCAACTGGAAGCTGGCCCTGGTTTGTTTCTCGGTGATCCCGCTTCTATTCATTGCCACGATCATCTTCAAGATCAAGATTCGAAATTCCTATCGAAGAGTGCGGCAGAGCGTGGCCAGAATCAATTCCTTCTTACAGGAGAACATCACCGGAATGTCTGTGGTTCAAATCTTCGTTCAAAGTCGACGTAAATATAAACAATTCGAGGAACGCAACGAGGAATACCGCCTGGCCAACCTCCAGTCCGTTCTCTACCACGGAGTGTTTTATCCAGCCGTCAACTTGATCGGGGTTATCGCCATAGCCTTGATTCTGTGGTACGGAGGCAACCAGGTCTTGGCGGAAATACTCACCCTGGGAGCACTGGTGGCCTTCATTCAGTACTCCGAGCAATTCTACAAACCCATCAGCGACCTCAGTGAGAAGCTCAACATTCTGCAGAGTGCCATGGCCAGTTCCGAGCGAATTTTCGAGCTGCTCGATACCGAACCTGAGATCATCCCTCCGGCCCGACCCCAAAGACCTGCGGAGATCAAAGGTAAGATCGAATTCAGTCATGTCTGGTTTGGATATGATCCCGAAAATCCGATTCTCAAGGACGTCTCCCTGCAGGTCAATCCCGGAGAAAAAGTGGCCATCGTGGGGCCCACTGGAGCCGGCAAGTCCACTTTGATCAATCTGCTCTGCCGATTTTATGACATTCAGAAAGGCGCAATACGCATTGACGGCATTCCGATTCAGGAACTGGGACTGGATTCACTTCGCCAGTCGATTGCGGTCGTCCTCCAGGATGTCTTCCTCTTCAGAGGTACCATTCGAGACAATATCGGCCTGTGGGGGGACCACGACCGGGACAACCGGGTGGAAACGGCGGCTCGGCAGGTTCACGCACACCCCTTTATCCAGACCTTTCCCGAGGGTTATAACTCGCCCGTTGCAGAGAGAGGGGTGGGGCTGTCTGTGGGTCAGAGACAACTACTGGCCTTCGCCCGGGCTCTCGCTCACCACCCGAAGATACTGGTCCTGGATGAAGCCACGTCGTCTATCGACACCGAGACAGAGAGCCTGATCCAGAAAGCACTCCATCAGTTGATGGAAGGCCGCAGCTCGCTGATCATTGCCCACCGACTTTCCACAATACAGGATTGCGACCGTATTATTGTCCTGCACAAGGGAGAGATTCAGGAGGAGGGCTCTCACTTCGAACTCTTGAGAAAACGGGGAATTTATTACAAACTTTACCAGCTGCAATACAAGGATCAGCTCATAGCCCCGCCGCTGAGGGCTGGGGGCTGAGCCCTGGTCGAAGACCAGGGCGTTCCACGTTCCAGGTTCCACGTTCCACGTGGGTCCGGAGTAAGATCCGCTGGTCGAGGACCAGCACGTTTCAGGTTTAGCGTTTAACGGTCCGGAAAGTGGGAAGCAGCTATGGGTGCCGAATTCGGATGGTCGCACAGTCCACCACACGTGGCCTTGTAGCGGCCGCTCTATGAGCGGCTTTCTTCTTCTTGCGTTAAACGTGAAACGCCCCCGAGTTACAGCGAGGGTGGTTCGTCCCACGCCGTAGCCGCATACCTGGTCTTCAAACGGCAACTTGATATCGGAGAAACCAGGGTATTGAACGTAGCGGATTTTCCGCACG
>JAZFRU010000035.1:0-3236 GCA_036445815.1 Acidobacteriota bacterium
ACCTCCAGACGCCATGCAACCCTGGGCCCTCTATCCTGACGTTCGGACAGGACGGTGGTCAGTTGATAGGGCTGACCATCTCGCAGGATCGAGAGATCAAGCTGACTCCCCGACCCTTTCCAACGGATTGCCTGGGCCAAATCCCGGCGCCTCTGGATGGTCTGATCATCAATGGCGACAATGACATCTCCAATTTGCACACCGGCTATCGCTGCTGGACTTTCGGGAATCACCCGGGCGACCCGCAGGTCCCTGGATTGGAAATCAGGCATGATGCCCAACCATCCGGCTCGGATATTCTCTCGGGTCTCCATAATCCGGTCGATCGAGCTTTGAATCACCTGAGACGGCAGCACTTGCCAAACTTGAATCTTCCTGCTGAAAGGATGAGAGTGACTCCGTCTGACGATTCCCGTCAACCGATTCTCGGCATCCAGGACAAGACCGCCTTCAACGGGACAATGGTCCATGCCGTTGGGGACGATTTGAAATTCTCGTACCGGAGACGAATCATTCCCGCTCACTTTAATGACCGCTGGAGTTGAGACCTTCCAGGTGTCTTCGTGAAAGGAAAGAAACTGGACTCCAGACTCGGCCAAGCCTTCCTCAAGAGGGAGGGCCTTCACTTCCAATCCCTCAGATTCCAGTACCACCAGGGCAATTCTCTCATCCACTCCGACGATACGGGCTGGGTGTCGCTTCCCGTCGATCGTTTCGATCGAAAGACGAGCATCGACTCCCGGAAGACTTAACTCCGGCCAGTAACTCCCCACGTAAGAGACGACGTAGCCACCAGAATCGATCACCACACCCTGGAGTTCAGCGACTTCCTGAACGTGGATGTGAGGAATGTAACGGCTGCCGTGGACAACACCGGAGTACTCGCGATTGAGATAGACCCGGACCAGAGAATCTCGAATATCCTGCTGGCCCCAAACCGAAGAGCCACACAGCCCTAGAACCATGAAACCGAAGAAAGACAGGGCCGAAAAATTCAGTAATCTGGACCTATATCTCATGGTCTACGCGTTCGAGATTCTATTGCTCGCTTCAGTAGCTGGCATTGTTCAAATAGATATCGGAAGTCAAATCGGAGGTCCGGACTTTGATTTGGGAGGGAAGCCGGATAATGTACTCCGACTCCGAAGGACTCTCCATGATGACATCCACGTAAGGGCCCTCAACTCCATCACCGTCGGTCAACTCGATTTCTTCATCATCGACTCGGGCAAACTGCTCACCCTGGGACGCCTCTTCAGAACCGAGCACCGCCTCGGGTGCGGGTTGCACTTCCAGAATCCAAAGGGAGCTGAGCAAGGCCAGAATCACCAGGGCCAGGGCTGGAACGGGATGCCACTGAAGGAACCAGAGAGAAGGCTGTCTCAACCGGGCATAAACTCGGGAGGAGAAATCGGCTGGGGCCTTATCCATCTCTCTCAACAAAACAGTGAGTTCACCCATGGATTCCAGTTCCTGGTGAAGCTTCTTGCAACTGAGACATTGTTCGATGTGCTTCTGCACCTGGGCATCGTTTCCCTGGCTGATATCTTCCGTGAGGAGTCGCTCCACCTCGTTACAGATCATCATAAGACCCCCGCCAGTTTTTCCCGGAGCAGCATCTTGGCTCGATGGACACGGGATTTAACGGTGCCGAGGGAGACTTCCAGGATGCGACTGGTTTCCTCGTAGGAAAACTCCTGCGCCTCCTTCAGGACAAAGGCCAACCGGTACTTTCCGGGCAACGAATCGATGGCCCCCTGGAGTCGACTCAATTTTTCAGACTGATCCAGGGCCCTCTCGGGAGATTGACGAAGATCCGGCAGGACATAGCTCTCTTCTTCGCCCTGGACCCAGTTCATGATGTTGTGGAAGAAAACACGGCCCTTTCTTTCACGACGTCTCATCTCATCGATGGCCAGATTGGTGGCAATCCGGTAGAGCCAGGTGGAAAACTGATACTGTCCCTGATAGCGGTTGGCGTTTTGGTACACTCGAATGAAAGCCTCCTGGGCCAGATCCACCGACATTTCGTAGTCATGGATCAATCGGTTCAGATAATTCACCAGACGGCTCTGATAACGGGTTACCAGGACTTCGAAGGCATGCTCATTTCCCTCGAGATAAGCGGAAATAAGGGTATTGTCCGCAACCCCTGCAATCGGTTCTGATAGTGCGATTTCACTCATAAATAATTAATACGGCCCGTATTCTTTCTGATTCGGCTTAGCCCCATCAAAAGGGTTCACACCAAGGTTATAACGACTCATAATGAAAGACGAGAAAAAGCGCGGTTTGTTCCCAAAAAAAGGGGTTATTTGGCCTCAAACCAGGAATTCCCCACCGCCAACGAGACCTCCAGGGGCACCTTGAAGCTTGAGACTCCCTCCATTTGCTCCTTCACCAGTTGCTTCAACTGGTCGAGTTCACCCTCCTCGGCTTCAAAAACCAACTCATCATGCACCTGGGAAATGAGCCGGCTTTTCATTTTCCTGCCCGAGATTTCCTCATCGATGGCGATCATGGCCTTCTTGACGAGATCTGCAGCCGTCCCCTGAATCGGAGCGTTGATGGCGGTTCTTTCAGCGAAATTTCTCAGGTTGTGATTCTTGGTGAGAATTTCGGGAATAGGACGAATCCGCCCAAACACCGTCACCACGAAACCTGTTTCCTTGACCTCCTCCAGGGTTCGTTCGATCCAGGCCTTGACACCCTGGTACTTCTGGAAATAGTTATCAATGAATTGCTGGGCTTCATTGCGGCCAATCTTCAGGCTCTGGGCCAGACCAAAGGCACTGAGACCATACAAGATTCCAAAGTTGATGACCTTGGCATGTCGGCGAAATTCCTGGGGATTCATCATGGCATTCATTCCAAAGACCTCATGGGCCGTTCGCTCGTGGATATCTTCACCCTTCAGGAAAGCCTCGACCAGGACCGGATCTTCGGACAGGTGGGCCATGATGCGAAGCTCGATCTGCGAGTAGTCTGCGGCCAGGATCTGGTAGCCGGCCTCCGGGACAAAGGCACGGCGGATCTCCCTTCCCAGGGCGCTCTTGATGGGTATGTTTTGAAGATTGGGATGGCTGGATGAGAGTCGGCCGGTGGCCGCGACCATCTGGTTGTAGGAGGTATGAATACGACCGGTGTCAGGGTTGACCAGCTTGGGCAAAACATCCAGATAGGTGCTCTTCAACTTGGCCAGTTCCCGGTACTCCAGAATCAGTCGGGGCATCTCA
>JAZFRU010000036.1:0-3793 GCA_036445815.1 Acidobacteriota bacterium
ATGCCTCGATTGAAACCGGCGGCCATTTGCCGCCCCTCCTCGGAAGCAATCAATGCCGTCCGGCACATGGGGCACTGGGCCAATACCGGCGATTGAAAGCAGATCCACAACGACAGAGCAGTGACCAGCAGCAGACCGATTCTTCCGGTTTGAGAAACGTAATCCCTATTCACCTGGAACATCCTCTCACCACGCCGACAAATGAAGCGCCCGTAAACCATCCGGGGCGATTACCACGAACAGCAACGCTCCAGTAATCAGCAATCCCACCACCACGGTCACGACCAGAGTCATGGTTTCAAAGCGCAGGTGCATGAAATATGCACCGATGAGAAAGGCCTTGGTCAACATGGCCGCCACTAAAACGAGAATGAGCAATCCCCGACTCATGGGACTCTGATCGACAAAGATCATCACCACCGTGAGCATCAGCAGGACCCCCCAGATCCGCCAATAGGGGCGAGAATGGTTGGTTGATAGATCGTCCGCCATAGTTCAACTCCTAGATCAGATAAAAAAGCGTAAACACGAACACCCAGACCAGATCGACGAAGTGCCAGTAAAGTCCGGTCAACTCCACGCCTTCCTCAGAGGATTTCCCCATCTTGAAGCGAATCGCCGTGATTACAAGAATAATGACGCCGGTAAGCACATGCGTCCCGTGAAAGCCGGTGATGATAAAAAAGTAGCTGCTGAATTGCGCCACTCCCCAGGGATTGAAATTCAGTCGCGCCCCTTCGTGAATAATCGAACTCCACTCATAGACCTGCATTCCCAGGAAGATGAGGCCGCCAAAAATAGTCAAGAGGAGGAAAAACAGGACTTTCCCTTTATCCTTTTGCTGAGACACCTCGACCGCGCGTGCCATCGTGACGCTACTGGATATCAAGATAAAGGTCATCGCGGTGATGTAACCGATATGGAACACCTCCGACTGGTCGGGCCAGGCGGTCACAGACAGCCGGCCGAATCCGTAGGCGGCCAGAAATCCCCCAAAAAGCAGGCCGTCGGTGATGATAAAGATCCACATCATCAACTTCTGCCAGCTGAGGTCAAAGGGAGCCGGCCTGTTAATCCCACCCGGCTGACCACCTTCCATCACATAAGCCATGAACTCAACACTCCTTCCGTCATCCAATTATCCGAGAGAAAGCAGGACAAAAACGAATATCCACAAAATACCCAAAAAGTGCCAGTAGGTGGCGCACACGCCGGTCAGATCGCGCTGACGGACAGTCTCCCCCTGTATCCACAGCCGTCGAGACACATACACCAGCAGAACCACACCGCTGAGGAGATGCAGCCCGTGAAGGCCGGTCAAAATATAGATGAATGCACTGTGAGGATTTGTCGGCACGTAAAATCCTCGCGCCATCAAATCCTGCCAGGCGACCAGTTGCCCCACGAGAAATACCAAGCCCAGACCGGCAGTCGCCAGAAACCAGTTCTGAGCCGTTTTCAGAGAATCGCTCCTGAGTGCGGACCTCGATATTTCCAGAGTGATGCTGCTCCAGGCCAGCAGCACCGTATTGACCCATAGGAAGGAGGGCAGAGGTACACTCTTCCAATCGGACCCAGCACTTCGAACGATATAGGCACTGGTAAAAGCGGCAAAGAGGATGGTCACCGTGGCCAGAAAGACCCATAGCCCCAGTTGGGCCGAATACGGCACCAGCACACCCTCGCCAGGCCGATGATCCCTATCCATCAGTTGCGTGTGCATGGGTATCCTCTCCTAGTGCTCCAGTAGAATCATTGTCCCGAGGTACGTTCTGAGGGGTGAAATCCTCCGCAGATCCTTCCAGACTGTACTCGTAGGGCCACCGATGAACGGTCGGGACCGTCTCCCCCCAATTTCCGTGGGGCGGCGGTGAAGGAGCCGTCCACTCCAGAGTGGTGGCTCTCCAGGGATTATTCCCTGCCCGGGTTCCTCTGGCCAGGCTCCAGAAGAAATTAATGAGAAAGATGAACTGGGCCGCACCCATGACAAATGCCGCCCAGGTAATCCAGATGTTGATGTCTCGAATTTCATCCAGGAAAGTGTAATTCGCAAAACTGTAGTAGCGCCGGGGCATCCCTCCAAAACCGAGGAAATGCTGCCCCAGGAAAATAAAATAAAAGGCAGGCAGTGTGAGCCAGAAGTGCAGTTTGCCAAGCGTTTCATTCATCATGCGGCCGAACATCTTGGGGAACCAGAAATACACGGCTGCAAACAGACCAAACAGCGTGACTCCACCGATCATGAAATGGAAGTGCCCCACTACAAAATAGGTATCGTGCAGAGGAATGTCGGCTGCGGCATTACCCAGAAACAGGCCTCCCATGCCTCCCGTCCCAAACAGAGAGATCAACCCCAGAGTAAAGAGCATTGGGGTCGTCAAACGGAGGCTGCCTCCCCAGAGGCTAGCGATCATGTTCACCCCAATCATGGCCGACG
The DNA here is from genome assembly GCA_036445815.1 of Acidobacteriota bacterium. Lineage (GTDB taxonomy): Bacteria > Acidobacteriota > UBA6911 > RPQK01 > JADFOI01 > JAPYTY01. The sequence goes on from JAZFRU010000036.1 coordinate 2,438, forward strand.
GTATCGTGATGAGCAGGGTTCCAATTGAGAAAAACTCCCCCACGAAGGGGTTCATCCCACTGATGAACATGTGATGCCCCCAAACGACCATCCCGAGGCCCCCAATCACGTAGAGCGAATATGTGGTGATCCGGTAACCAAAGATGGGCTTTCGGGTGAAGGCAGGCAGGATGTCAAAGGTCATTCCCAGGGCGGGAAGGATCAGCACATACACCTCCGGATGGCCGAGAAACCAGAAAAGATGCTGCCAGAGGAGCGGAGTTCCACCGCTGTTGGGAAGAACCTCATTGCCGAAAAAGAGACCGGCCGGAAGGTAAAAACTGGTTCCAAAGTGACGATCGAAGAGCAGCAACACGGCCGCTGCTGTCAGGGCCGGAAAGGAGAGCAACCCCAAAACGGCAGAGAGAAACAGCGACCACACGGTCAAGGGAACGCGGCGCAGGGTCATTCCCGGGGCTCTTAGATTGAGCACCGTCACCACATAGTTCAAACCTCCCATGGTAAAGGAGACAATGAACAGGGCCATGGACAGGAGCCAGACTGTCTGCCCCCACATTGACCCCGGAATCACCACTTGTCGAACCGCACTCAACGGTGGATAGGCAGTCCAGCCCGAACCGGCGGCCCCCCCCTCAACAAAGAACGAAAAGATCATCACAATAGACGAAAGAAGGGCGATCCAGTAGGAAAGCATGTTGAGGAAGGGGAAAGCCATATCCCGAGCCCCGATTTGAAGTGGAATCAGGTAGTTGCCGAATCCTCCTACCAGGGCAAAGGAGATCACGAAGAACACCATGATCGTGCCGTGCATCGTGACCAGCGCTAAGTAGAACTCCGGCTTCAGTATTCCTCCTTCCGCTCCTGCGGGAAACAAGAATCCCAGGATCGCCCAGCTCTCCCCGGGCCAGGCCAGATTGAGACGAATCAGCATGGCCAGACCACCTCCCACCAGGGCCATTACCATGGCGGTCAGGAAATACTGGATAGCAATGACCTTGTGGTCGAGACTGAAAATGTAGCGCCGTATAAAACTCAGCTCGTGGTGAGTGTCATGTGCTGCCGAATCTGCTGGCATAGAATGCAACTCCTCTTATTTATTCAGGATCTCTCAAATTTTGGTTTTTGGATCGATCAATACAAAAAGGGTGGTTCCTCCTCCAGGAACTGTTCATATTCCTGGTCTGAGACCACATGAAGGATGCCTCGCATCTTGTAATGACCAAAACCACACAATTCCGCACAGGCGAGTTCGTAGGTACCTTCCTTGTTGGGAACGAACCAGAGCTCGATCTCCATACCTGGAACAGCATCCTGCTTCACTCTGAAATGGGGCAAATAAAAACTGTGCAGAACATC
>JAZFRU010000037.1:0-10976 GCA_036445815.1 Acidobacteriota bacterium
AGCAACTGGGTCTCGGCGTTGATCATCTCGAAGGTCAACTCCAGCGCCTTGGGATGGTCGTCTTCGATGGGCTGGGAGGTGTAGTACATCTCACGCATGTACTCACTGGGTAATTTCTTGAGTAAAGGTGCCTCCGAGGTACGCATGAGATACTCATGGTCAAGTCGCTGCATCAAAAATGGGATCCAGGCAAGACCACTTTCGATCCATATGGTTTTCAGTTTCGGAAAGCGCTCAGGCAGACCATTCAGCACCCAGTTGGTCATGTGCACCAGATTACACAATACAAAGCCCAGCGCATGCATGCCGATAAAACGGTTAATCTGTGACATCGAAGAATCTTGCCAGTAATACCCTGCATGAAAGCAGACGGGCATCTCACGCTCCTCGAGAGCCCGGTAGACCTTCATGTAATAATTATGATGAACAGGTTTGTAGCGGGCACTGGTAATCGTGAACCCAACGCCGCCCTTGACATCGGAAAACTCTTCGATGGTACGCAGACAGGCTTCCGGATTGTTGAATGGCAGATACCAGAAGCTCTTGATACGATCATCTCCTGGCAGCAATCTCTCCGCCAGCCAACGATTGTAAGCCGTACCCAGCAACACCTCCATCTCGGGCTGAGGGTGGGTCCCCAGAAAGAGCATCGGCGTGGGAAAGACCACCATGTAGTCAAATCCAAAGCTATCCATGGCCCGGCGTGTCAGGACGACATCTCGGTGAACGTCGGTTTCTTCCACCTTTTCTAGCCGATTGTCGTTGTGGGGAATGCGTCCGCCAAGCCCCTGATACTTCAAGCCCAAATCTCCACTTAAACCATAAGGGGGCGCCCCGGTTCTAATATTCTGAAATTCTTTGGCGCTGGCCCGAACCACTGGATCGTCAATGTATTCAATGATTTCGTGCCAGGATGCCGTCTCCGTGTGGTGGGAATCGACATCAACAATCAGGTAATCTTCAAATTTTCGAACCTCTGCATCTCGCCGAGCATGGGCCAGAATATCCCGGGTGTCGGTATGCACGTTGATCTGCTTGATGGGATGTTCTCGAACTCCCTGACCTTGACCGTCTGTCGCCATTGTCTATCCTCCTGGAACGGACCGATCTCAGCCCGCATTCTTCATACTCTGGCTAGCCCGGATTATGCATAAATTATCTACTGCAGTGCCGAGAACCTATGCATAATTCAGGCTAGGGTCTCTGTCGATTGAACCACATGGCCAGATCAAAGGGATTGAGATCAACCGCCCGCAAGATCTCGGACACGGCAACCACCGCCTCGGTTGCGGTAAGCGCACCCTCTCTCTCCAGAACCGGCAAGAAAAACCGATCTTCTGCTTCCACCTTGGCGGCAAAGAGCTTCACCGCTGACGTCATTAACTGCTGAATGCTCTGCTCGGAAAATTGATCCAGTTTGCCCTCGGCCAGAGCCTGCTGAGCACGATTCCGGACCACTTCCACTGCTTCGTCCAGATCCAGTTGGCTCTCCTTAGACGCTGACATACACACTCCCGGCTTCAACCGTCACTGGAAACTTTTTCAGGCGCAGACGTTCATCCCCCGCATTCACTCCACTCCTGAGATTGTATTCAAACCCATGCCAGGGACAGATGACATGAATCGATTCGTCGGAAAATTTCATACCGTGACTGGTTTGATCCTCAGCCAGGATCTCTTCAACTTTCTCCAGAATCTTCCCCTGGCAGACCGGACCACCTCGATGAGAACACTGGTTCTGGTAGGCAAAGAACTCCCCATCCACTCGAAACACCCCGATCTCCAGTTCACCATGAACAAGGATCTTGCGATCCTTATTCTCGAAATCACCTTCTTTTCCCACTAGCAGTTGTTCCATATAGTCGCATAGTGTGAGAAATGAGAGCACTCCTGTCAAGGCTTCCCCTCACAAAGACATTCGTACGTCAACCAGCTGGTCAGCGCTTCGGCCCATCGGGCCTCGCGCGTTTCCAGGTGTCACGTTTAACGATCAAGAAGAGTAGGGGCGCACGGCGTGCGCCCTTCTTAATCCATCCGGATTATACGTTAAACTTGAAACGTTAAACGTTACACGCACTGGTCGAAGACCAGCGGCCGAGGCGCCTCCCACACTCCGGTCCCACGTGAAACCTGAAACGTTAAACGTGAAACGCGCTGGTCGAAGACCAGTTGCTCAGAGTCAGCAGGCGGGCAGAGCCCGCCGGGGTCAGTCTCCCCCAGGATTCCTCCACAGTTGAGCTCGGCTTTGATCAGGAAGCTCCCAGCTTCTGACCAGTTCCCAATCCAGTGCCTCCAGCAGGTGATAGTTCGGTTGGTTCCATGCCGTCAAATCAGACATTCCCTGCGATCCCGTTTTTCCGATCACAAATTCGAATTCCGAGAGAGACCTCGCAGAGAGCCGCGAGTCTCCCAGGAAGACGAATTTCAAATCGAGGTTTCTGCCAACGGCTGCCAGTTCCAGGGTGTTCGGATTGAACCGGGCCGCGTCGGGAAGACATCCAATTCTTCCGGCTGAACCGAGGACATCGAGTATCTGTCCGATTTTCCAGTCCTCCTTCCGCGGAGGTCCCAATACGTCGAAATAGTGGGTCTGAAACAGCACCCACTCCCGTCGGACACCACGATAGTTGGAGATTTCTTTCTCATCGAACAACGCTATTTTCAGAGGTGAGGTGAGAAAGGAAATACTCAGGAACTGAAGAAAGGCCAAAACCAGAATTCCCATGACCCAGCTGTCTTTTTTTCTCCAGGGAGCGACCAGGAGAAGAGCCAAGGGACAGGCCAATGGCATGATATAGCGCGGATCCTTGGCCGGAATCAGGGTCATGACGAGCAGCCCGCCCAGCAGCCACCACCAGGAAAACTGGATCAACCGGTGACCACGGGTCCCTTCTCCCGGTCTGTCTGCTCTGACGGCTCCCCACAACCCCAGTCCCGTCAGGGGAAGGTAGAGATAGTAACTGGTAAGAGACCGCGGATAGTAAATCCACCCCAGGATACTCCCCCACCCGGGGTCTCCTTCTCCAAGTCCGGCCTGGGTCGTGATCTGAAAGCGTTCCACCAGCGAACTCAGATTGGGAAGATACCACAGTACAACAAATGGGAGAGCCAGGCAGGCCGCCATCCCCAGATGAATCAACGATGTCCTTCTGCGGGGAGAGTAAATCAGAAGGTGAGCCAGGGGAGGCAACAGAAACAAAACAAAGGTCCATTTGGTAAGGCTGCCTGCAGCGCAGACCAAACCAAAGGCCAGGACCCACCACCGGTCTTTCAGGGAATCGCTTGCTGCCAGCAGGTAACCGGCGGCCGCCACCCAGCCCGCCAGGGAAAGGTCCAGCAACGACACACGACTCGTCCACGCTAGCAAGGGGAAGAGTAGAGGGAGTAAACCCGTCACAACCGCGGCGGCAGGTCTCATGAAAATCGCAGCAAGGCGGTAGCTGCAACCGGAAAGCAGCAGCATTCCTATCAGATTTGAAAGCAGGGCCACGAATTGAGTACCCGGGAAAATGCTCAATATCAGGGCTTCCTGGAGATAGTAAAGAGGAGGGTAATAGGTTGAAAGTGCCGCGAATTGTTCAAAGAACCGGCCGTCTTGCCATGCGGCCAGATACCTCCAACCCTGCAGTTGATGATAGGCCATGTCCCACACGGCCGGCCCCTCATCAAGGAGTTCCCATACAGCGTGAAAGCTGACAATCACGGTGAACCCCAGCATCCAGATAACGGCAGCGGTTCTCTGTGAAAGGATGGTCATCTCACCTTCAGGGTCGGTGTCACGGGGCCATTCATTGAATCAAGTGATGGGGAGATTCGGCCTCAGACGAGCTTTTCACGAAGATACATGGGAGTGAACGAGTAGGTCTCCTTTCTCCATGAAAGCATCTTCAGCTTTTTCAGACTCACCTTCAGAACCTCCCGGTTCCTGAGCGCTGCCCGGGTCACATCCCAGAGGATTTTCGGTTTACCGTAAAATCGTAAATAGGCCTGCTTTTGCAGCTGGAGCAGACGCTTGCCGGTGAGATGTTTGCGTTGGAACGCGATCTGATCGCTGGTCAGGGTGTCCCAGTTGATTTGCTCTATTTTGAGGAGCCCTTGCTCTACCACCTCATCGAAAAGAGCGGTTCCGGGAATCGGAATCACGACATTGAAATTGGCCCGCCGAAGGCCCAGTTGTGAGGACAGTTTGATCGTGTCTAGAATTTCTTCTTCGGTCTCATCCAGAAAACCGATCATGAAGTAGCCAATAATTTGAATCTTGCTGGATCCGGAAATCATGGCCGCCTTTTCCCGTATTGTTTCAACGGTCACCTTTTTTTTGATCAACTTCTGAATACGTTCGTTGCCCGACTCAATACCTACTGCCACGTTCTCACAACCAGCAGCCTCCATCACCTGCAACAGCTCGGGATAGAGAGAATCGAGTCGGACTCCGACCGGACAATCCCATTTGAGGCCCAGGTTGGCCTCCACCAGAGCTTCTGACAACCGGGTCGCATAGTGTCTGTTCAGGGTGAATTCATCGTCAATTATGCTGAATCTTCTCACTCCATAGCGATTCTTCAGGAGTCGGAGTTCCTCAATCACGTGTTCGACACTTCGATGACGCAATTTCTTCCCTGATAGCCCTGGAGTATTGCAGTAAGTGCAAGGATAGGGACACCCTCTGGTTGTCAGTAAAGGATAGTACTCATCCCAGATCGCACCTGGATAGCTTTCCGGGTCCACAAGATCCCAGGCTGGAATGCCGTAGCTGTCCAGATCCATTCCGAAACTGGGCGGATTCACCACCGGCAAGCCGGTGGATTGACACCTCCACACCAGGCCAGGGACTCGCTCGAGAAGTTTTTTCGGAATGTCACGGCCGTACTCGGCGAAATAAGACAAAAGCTCGGGCAGTCCCTCCTCGGCCTCGGCCTTCCAGGCAAAGTCCAGGTTCGGCATGCTGGAGAGGACAAACTCCGGCAGCGCCGAGGGATGAGGTCCTCCGGTCAGAGTCAAGGTGGATGGATTGACCTGGCGCACCAGATTGATGTGATGATTCACATAGTTATGGTCGCGACTGAAACAACGAAAGCCAACCACATCGTAGTTCCCGCTCTGGACAAAGGCCTTGAAATCTTTAAAGGAGAATTTCTCTTTCGGACAATCCAGCAGCGTGACATCAAATCCCTTGGTTCGAAGGGCCGTAGCCAGGTACAAAAGCCCCAGATCGGGAGCAACCTTGAAGTTGTCACCCTCTCGAATCGGAAGTACTAGAAGGGTTTTAAACGCCATAACGTCACAATTCACATCACCGGATCAGTGAGCAGGTCAGGGAGGCATCGGCTCACAGGTCAGTGACTGGCATAGCTGTCCGGAGTCATCGGTTTTTTGAGCTTCGTTAGCTGAGCCCGATGAAACAAATGAACATAGAGTCGCTCGATCAGGCGGATCACCGGTATCTCCGGCATAAACCAGAAAAATCGCCATCGTAAACGCAGTCGCAGACAGCGATAGTACAGGCTGAAAATCCCCATCAGGATTGGCTTGAATCGATTGTCACAAAATCGCTCGAAAGCACGCCGTTCAAAAAACCGGCTCATCACGTTAATCTTGCTGATGAATTTCTTCTGGCTCGGGCTGAGAAAGGGATTATTGTTCTCTCCAAAGTGAAAATGGCTCCACCCTTCCAACGAGTCGGGGAACTTCATTCCGAAAACGAGACGAGCCTTATCGTACAGAGTCGTGCCGGGATACGGAGTGTAGATGGCCACAGGGGCGGTACCGGCTCCGGGATTCGTGCTGAGTAATTCAAACATGAAGTCAACGGTCTGCAAGGTTTCGTCACGCTCTTCATTGGGGAAACCGGCCATGAAACCATACTTCACGTAGACATCGGATCGTGCCAGGAGACGATTGACTTTTCTTACCTGTTCCAGGGTTGTCCTTTTAAGGATCTCCTTGAGACGTTCTGGAGAACCCGATTCAGGGCTGACCCACAGTTCCTTGAATCCGGCTCGATAGAGTTTATCGATCATCTCATCATCTTGCCGGTGGAGATAATCGACTCGGCACGGTACCTGTATGAGAACGTCCAGTTGCTTCTCAATCAGCAGATCACAAATCTCTTCCACCCGACGTGGATTTCCAAAAAAATAGTCATCCTCGACGAAAACGGCGTTGACGCCAAAGCGCTCCACCAGATAAGCCAGATCCGACACGGTGCGTTCGGCAGAGTGATGACGAAACCGTTGCTCATTGAACTTGAGGTTGTAGCAAAACTCACAATCAAAGGGACAGCCACGGCTGGTGACCATCTGCAGCTGAGCTTCGCCCGTGGACGGGGCGCGGGTGAAGTACCGATCCATATCGATCAAGTCGTAATCGGGTCTGGGAATAACATCCAGATCTTCGATCATGGGCCGAGAAGGGGTGAATTTGAGGAGCCCATCCTTTTTATACCCTATTCCCGGCACCTGACCGGGATCGGTACCCTCTCGCAGGCAATCAGCCAATTCAATCAGGGTGATCTCACCTTCACCGACCACCACGATATCGCACAGATCATCCTTGAGAGTGGAATCCGGACAGAGGGAGGGATGAACGCCTCCCCAGACAATGGTAAGAGTGGGATCGACACTGCGCAGGGCCCTGGCAGCCTTCAATCCACCCCTAATCTGCGTGCCGGTCATGGTGCTGATGCCAACCAGAATCGGCTTCTCCTGACGAATCGACCGGGCGACATCTGCCTCGAACTGGTTCGCCACCCGTTCGTCCAGTATTTCCACCCGGTATCCGGCCTGCTCCAGAACCGTCCCGAGATACAGACAGGACAGGGGAAGTCCGACGTTAATCCCATAAACATCCATTCCAGTGACCGGATAGATCAACAGAACCTTGCCCAGATCCTTTTCCACCTTTCGGTACCACGGGAAATTCAAAGGCTGTTTGAATGCTGTCGCTGTCATTTCCTCACGCCGCCCTATCTCATCATCCATCGTTTATACAAACTTTCAGCCACATTGGTCAGTTGCGGCACCGCATCCCTGACATAAGGGCGGATCCGAACCAGTGGAGCGGTCCACTGGGGATGATTGATGTAATCACATCGGGCACACAACTTCTGCTGGTCAAAGTCCCGCTGGTACAACCACCGTCGTTTCTCCTGAAAGGCCTCAGAATGCCACACTTCACGAACGCCCTGCCGTTTCACATCACCGACCAGGTACTCACCTTCCGAATCAAAGCAGCACATGGCGACCTGCCCGTCGGCTAAAATCGTAATGTAATGATACAGGCGTTCACAGAAATTGAGCTTGTGCTCGGGGCGCCCCTTGTTATCCAACTTTCCCGCCCAATTGAAATAGACGGAAAAACGCACCTCGTCAGCCTCGCGCCAGACTTCCTTCAACTGCGCCCTGGAATGCTTGTTCTCATCAACCGTGACCATGGCAATCGAGACAGTAGGACGGGTTTTCCCCAGTTCATTTCTACGCTGAATGAAATGCAGGACGTTGCTGCGCACTTCGTCATAATCGAGTCCCAGTCTAATTTTCTCGAAGGTTTCCTTGTCTCCCCCATCAATTGATACGATCACACTGTCCAGGAGATCTTCCTTCAAGAAGACCTCGCTCATGTCAGCCGATAGCTTGGACCCATTCGTGGTCAGGTTGATGTGGGTCTCCGGAGCAGCCTGACGCGCATAACGAAAGTATTCGAGAACTCCTGGAACCAACAAAGATTCCCCATGTAAAAAAGGAAGAATCTTCTTGGCCTTATGGCGACCGCACTCATCTACAATCTTTCGGAAGACTTCCATCGGCATGAACTCGCGTTCGCGCAACATGGAAGGCGTGGCACAAATGGTACATCGTGCATTGCACACATTGGTAAGCTCCACGTAGACGTGATCGGGAAAGTCGGGATAACGGTACATCAGCCTAGTTGGTCCGTGAAGCCCCTTCACTGTTGAATTTCGGGAGAAAGTGCCGTTCGATGGCCTTGATATATCTTTTGCTCGAACGCATATCTAGAAGCTTAGGCAGCATTTTAACAAAGCGAAACCGAGTCAGAAAAAACTTCAAGTAAGCTTTCCGTTGAAGCCGTTTGAGGGTCTTGAAATCAAAATCCGGAGTCTCGATTCTCACCACCTCATGCAAAAGATCAGGGGTATAGCCAGAATCGAATAGTCCCTTCTCGACCACCTGCCTGTTCAATTCGGTACCCGCATACGGGATGACGATGCTGAAAAGAGCTTCATCGAGATCGGTCTGACAGGCAAAACGAATCGTCATGTTGATCTCTTCCACCGTCTCGGTGGGGAAACCGATCATGAAGAAACCCAGAGCATGGATCTGGTACTTCTTGGCCCAGGTCACAACATCGTTCACCATGTGAAGTTTCAGATACTTTTTGGTCAGGCTCTGGATACGAGGACTGGCCGACTCGATGGCGATGCACAAATGATGAGTCCCGGCGGCCGCCAGCTTTTTCATTAATTCCTCATCGAGCCTTTCCAGGCGAACGCCATTGCCAAACTGCAGCCCGATTTCAAGGCCCTCCTCAACAATCAGATCACAGATCTTCTTGGCCCGATCCATGTCAAAGTTGAAAATATCGTCTTCAACCATGAATTCTTGAATTCGGTAGTCCTCATAGAGCATTTTGATCTCTGCCAACACGTTCTCGGGACTTCGGGGCCTGAATTGCTTTCCGAACAGGTCGTGACAGTAGGTACAATGCCAGGGACATCCACGACTTGAGAAAATCTGAATGGAACGATCGTATTTCGCGGTGTATCGGGCCGATTCGGCTTCCACGTATCGGTCCATGTCCAGCAGGTGATAGGACGGAAAGGGAATGGAATCCACATCTTGGATAGCGGGACGAGGCCCATTATTTCGGGGCTCTCCTGCGTTATTCTTCCAGGCCAGACCCGGAACTTCGGCCATGTCGCCATCGGTAGAGAAGACATCCAGGAAGTGGCCAAAGGTCTCCTCTCCTTCCCCCATGCACAGAAAATCACAGCAGGGTTGAGCCAGGACCTCATCCATGACCATGGTCGGGTGCTGTCCTCCGAAGATGATCTTGATGTCCGGATTGAAATCCTTCACCTGCAGGGCAACCGTTTCGGCACCCTCAAATTCGGCCGTCATACAGCTCAGCCCGACCACATCCCAGCCTCGTTCCTGCAGCTTTCCGGACAGAACTGGACCGGGATCACTCTCCAGGGCCAGATCGAGAATCTCCACATGGTGGCCCCTTTGTTCGGCCATGGGGGCCACATAAACCAGACCAATGGGAATCCCGACGATCATGTCCATGAAGGTAGGCTTTCCCCGGATCAGTAAAAGGTTCAATGAGCGGGCCGCCGGCCCTATAGGTTCTGGCATTTCACTTCCTCACATCAGGTTCAGAATAAAAAGACTCACCGATCCCTGAAGAGTGGCAGTTTATAAAAAATCGCCACTTTTTCCATTCTTGGAATCCACTGTCGAATCCGGAACAGGTCTACCATGAAACTCCCCAGAATGACGGGCAAACGGGGATTCGGAGCATGGCAATTCTGGCAATCCGGATAGTCACTGAGGTCCCCACTGAGATGGGCCTGCCGAAGCCTTTGAATCTCCTTGGAGTTCCACAACTGAAAAAGAGACTGATCCTGGATGTTGCCAATCGGCTCGGACTGCCACATGTGACAGCATGGGAAGAAATCGCCCTTGTAGTTGATGGTGGCCGGCCCTTGCCAGAGCTGATAACAGGGATGGCGACGGCGATCGTGATTTATTCGTTCCTCCAGAGCAACGTCCGGGATGACAATTTCATCCTCCTTGATGCGGATCTCATCAACTCCATCAATCGCCCACATTCGGTGAAAATCCTTGACCTGATGCTGGTTCTCCGGCAAACGCACCATTTGAAGCACCACAAACAGGTCCGATTTTCTACGTTTCTTGACTTCCAGGAATTGCAGAATATTGGCCCGAACCTTCTCGAAATCTGCACCCTTCCGATACTTCTCATAAACTTCGGGCGTGGAGCCATCGAAAGCGATGATCAAATTATCCAATCCCGAGTCGATCAGTTGATGACTCCGCGATTCGTTCAACAGAGTCGCATTGGTGGAGACGACCGTGTAGATATCGGCATCCTTGCAATACCGAACCATCTTGTAGATGTCGGGATTCATCATCGGTTCTCCGGCTCCCCAGGGGAACACCAGTTCCGTTTGATGTCTCACTTCATCAATGATCTGTTTAAAAACGGTGAAATCGAAGTCCTCCGGGGGATAATAGCCGAACTCGCGGGGGCACATGGGGCATTCCAGATTGCACTTGGCCGTGTTCTCGACAATGAGTGTCATGGGAAAGGCTTCCAGATCACTCGATCCCGTCAAATATCCTGATAAAAGTCTCCAGCGATTCTGAATATGCGAAAACCTCATCAATGATCCCTCAACTGACCCCTGAAGAAAGCGGTCGACCCGGTAGTTCACCCCGTCAAACAGTATGAAAGGGCACCCTACCTGGCGTCAACCTCGCGCCCCCCCGGGGCATGGTCAGATCGACGTCTTTTGTTGGAATTGATTCGGTCGGACCGGCTGCCCCCTGACCGGCGCTGGTCGAAGACCAGCGCGTTTCACGTTTAATGTTTCAGGTTTAACGTGGGTCCGGAATGTGGGAGGCGCCTCGGACGCTGGTCGAAGACCAGCGCGTTTCACGTTCCGGGTTTCACGTTTCACGACGGATGTATGAAGTCCCGCGCCAAATCCAGATGGGCGCAAGGCCTTGCGCCCCTACGCTTCTTTCTCGTGAAACTTGAAACTTGAAACGTTAAACGCGGCCGAGCGGAGCGAGGACCGCTCCTCAGTTGATCCAAAAATCGTCTTTGCGGCGGGGTTTTTCGCTATCGTAGACTTTGAACCGCTTTCGCATTCGCTTCAATCTCCACCGGTGATAGCCCTGGCGCATCCCTGAAACGGAAAGCAAGCCCTT
>JAZFRU010000038.1:0-3017 GCA_036445815.1 Acidobacteriota bacterium
CTGGTTCCCGGGGCATCCATGATAGAGGTCAGAGAAGCCCATCGAGATCTGTGCCTGGTGTGGGACGCCAGTCGTTTTGACGACAATCCCCAGGTGCAAAAAAAGGCGCACGGGCAACTCAGGCGTATTGATGAAGCCTTCGAGTGCATTCGAATTCATCACGGTGAAACTCCCAAAAACGCAGAAGGGACCGTCTCAACGAACCGTTCGGGAAGGGTCTCAGTTGAGCGGACGGGAGAGGGAAGTGACCGGGAAGAAGGATCGGCTTCACTCTATCAGGAAATCTTCCAGAAGAGGCAAGACAAGACTCAAAGACAGATCCCGGTGGGATGGATCATTGCCGTGATGATGGTACTGGTTGTGGGTGTGATTTATCTCGGGGGGCCAGTCGATGAGAATGAGAGTGAAGGCCCGCCATCACCCTTCCCCATCGAGGAACCTCTTGAAAAGGGTGGAGGTATCCAGATTGCAGGTGTTGAGCCGGGTGATCTCACCTCCAGTTCACTCCAGCTCGATGGCCAGAGTGACGCCACGGAACCATCGGTTGAGACGACCCGCGATTCCCTCCAACCCGCCGGGTCCTCATCGGTTTCTCCGGCCAACCTACCCGCGAAGGTCGAACCCAACCCCCGGTCACCGCTCCAGAGTTTCCCTTCTGGCGAGACCCCTGAAGCCGAAATCCCGGTGGCTGAGCCGGAAGAATCTAGGCCAGAAAACAGACCGGTACTGGAGCGGGATGCAGTGTTACTGGTCGAAGAGACGGCAGATCCCACCGGCCAGGAAATCCAGGAAGATGAGGATTCAAACACGGCTGTCGAGATTCTCAAGGAGAAATCGGTGTTGGCCCGGCAACTGATCGAAGGCAATGGGGAAGTCAATCTCAGTTACCAGCAATGGACAACGGTCCGTCGGAGTCCTCCGGAGTTCTGGATCGATGTCGTTGTCCTTCGAACTACAGATGGGGGGGAACTGCATCTTGTCTGGTCGGTGAACATCGACACTGGGGTCGTTCAACCCTTGAGTCAGGCGGCCAGAGATGTGGAAACCAACCCGTAGGATTCCGAGGCCGCGTCTTCCTCGTCGGAACCCTCCCGTCTTTGTGATGAGGCTCTTTACACCATCAAGGACAGTCAAATCCTTCCATGCCCTTCAGCCGATATTTCTCCTTGACATCCCCCCGGACAGGCGCGAGCATAGGGTCTGCATAAACTGCTTAAACCCATGAGGTTTGCCCGGCATTGAAGCCGGGCGGCTACATCCTTTTTCATTTGGGAGTGATTTTATGAAACATTCGAGATCGTTATTCTCTTGTATCGTTTTGACTCTGCCTCTTTTGGCCCTCGCCTGCGGAGGCTCGGTGCCCGATTCCCTCGCACCCGACATGGTTTTAGTCAATGGGAAAATCGTCACGGTGGATGCGGATTTCAGCATTGCCGAAGCGGTGGCCATTACCGACGGCAGGTTCGTGGCGGTGGGGAGCACTGCCGAGGTTCAGGCGCTGGCCGGCGCCAATACGGAGGTCGTGGATCTGGGAGGAAATACAGTTCTTCCCGGCCTGAACGATGGACATGGCCACGTGACCCTGACCTGGGGCAAGAAGGTCGATCCCATCGAGACTCGATTTCGCAATTCCAGCAGCATCGAGGAAGTCCTGGATATTTTGCGAGAAAAGATGGAGACGCTCGAGGAAGGCGAACTTTTATGGTTTGACCGGGGTGCTTCCAGTCCCAACGTCTACGAAGAGAAACGCTGGCCCAATCGCCATGATCTGGACAAGGTCTCGACCGACCGTCCCATTCTTCTATCCCTGGGACCGGCCGGAAGTAACGCCATCGTCAACACCAAGTTGCTGCGCGATCTGGGAATCACCAGCAGGACCCCTCAGCCCTATGATCAGGGAACACAGGGAGAGATTGTCAAGGATTCCCGAGGCCAGCCGAACGGAGTCTATCTGGGGTGGGCCGGTCAGTCCCTGGTGCGCCGGAACATCCGGCTTTATTCGACCGAAGTCCAGGCCGAAAATATCCTGCGTGCCTCTGAACAGATGCACAAATATGGGATTACCAGCGTCGGAGATCCCAATTCCGCCGTGGCCAGTACCAATGACAACATTCCCTTGATGCGTTCTTATCAGAAACTCTCTGCGGAAGGGAGGCTCCCGGTTCGAGTCAACGTGATGCCTCGAGTGCCTTTCATGACGATTCCCCTGGAGGAAAATTTGAATTATCTGGACTCGATTCCCGTCGAGCCGGGTTTTGGGAATGACTTCATGGTGATGCGGCAGGTCAAGGTGGTGGTCAATTCTTCCCGCGGTGACTTCAAGCTACCCCATGACGACGTCAAGGAGGTCTTCCAGGCCATCCACAAGGCAGGCTGGCAGTTGATGGTGCACACCGGGGGTGCAGAAGCCTTCGATGTGGTCATGGAAGCCATCGATGAGGCCTACGATGCCTATCCTGACGGTCCCCAGCGGCACCTGATCACCCATGCCCGTGAGCCCAGTGAAGCGAACATAGAGATCATGGTGAAGCGGGGAGTCATGGTGGATCCTCAGCCGGGAACGCTCTATGCCTATCCGGATGATGGCGAGGTGGAGGAAGGCCGCTACGGGCCCCTGCCTTTGCGGACCTATCTGGACCGTGGAGTGGGCCTGATGATCAGTTCCGACCAGCAGCCGGTGGGGCCCCTCTTTCATGTCTTTGAGGCCGTCAATCGGGTGCGTCGTTCCGGCAAGCCCATCGTGCCGGAAGAAGCCATCACTGTTGAGGAGGCCATTCGGGCTACCACCATCACGCCCGCTTACTCGGTCTTTCAAGACGACGTGAAGGGTTCCATTGAACCGGGCAAATATGCCGACCTGGTGGTGCTGGGAAAGGACATCCTGACGATCCCCACCATGGAGATCAAGGACATTCCCATCTTTCGCACCATGGTCGACGGAAAGTTTGTTTATACCAATGAGAATCAGGATCCTGACCAGGAGGTCCGCTACTGGGATCCGGGTCGTTCTCGGTTCT
>JAZFRU010000039.1:0-10795 GCA_036445815.1 Acidobacteriota bacterium
CCCTCCACCTCCTCCAGAAGATCGTGTCCCTTCTGGACCGACCACTCTCCGGGAACCTGGATGTGAACCGATACGAAGGCCCGGATTCCGGATTGACGGGTCCGGAGGGCATGATATCGAATCCCCCGAACGGCATAACCTTCCAGAATGGTGCGAACCGTCTCGATTTCGGATTCGGGCAGGGAGGTGTCCATCAACCCCAGAATAGACCTTCGGACCAGTCTCAGTCCCACCCAGGTGACGTGAAGACCAACTCCAACGGCAATCACAGGATCCAGGAACTGCCACCCCGTCAGGACAACCGCACCTATGCCCAGAATTACCCCTCCAGAGGTCCACACATCAACCATGAGATGCCGAGCCTGTGCTTCCAGGACAATCGAGCGAGTGGTTCGGCTTACTTTGAAAAGAATCCTGGCGCAGGTGAAATTGACGAAGGTCGCCAACAAAGTCATCAAGAGCCCCACATTGAGTTGTACCAGGGGTTGAGGCTGAAACAGCCGCCTTATGCCAACAAACCCGATCATCCCTGCAGCAATCAGGATGGCGGCCCCCTCCACGCCACTGGAGAAATATTCGGCCTTTTCATGGCCGTGGGCATGCTCCTGGTCAGGGGGTCGGGCAACGATTCGAAGTACCAGCAGGGCCAGTAACGCCGTCGCCAGGTTGGCTCCACTCTCAAGCGCGTCCGACAAGAGACCTACCGAGCCCGTCACCCCAAAAGCAGCGGATTTCAAACCAATGGTCAGAACGGCCGCAGCTATCGACAGCCACGCGAATTTCGAAAGCGCTGATCGGTTTTCCATGGGATGCTCCGCACGACTATTCTACAAGATCTAGACGCCTCGGCTCGATCAGCGGTCCTTCTGGTATGCGGGCGCACTTCCCATACCGTCTCACAAGCCAGTAAATGCAGATGGGTGACCAGGAACGTGTCCGGAATGTGGGAGGCACCTCAGCGCGCCAATTCCGGAAGCCGCTCTTAGAGCGGCCGCTACATTGGGCTTGCCGTCTGACCACGGGCCATCATGACGGCCAACACCGATGCGGCGTAAAAGCGGGTAGCTGGGACCATCACCAATACTCCCTCTAGCACTGCGATCGCTCCTGAAAGCCATTCAGGTCCTTGGCCCGGATCAGTTCATGATACGGATGTAACGCCCGTTCCGAAAATCGCTGAAGAAGTGGTCCAGTAAGGGATGGTTGATCGGATCGTTGATCTGATCCGACTTGAGATTTCTCTCGGCCACGTAGGTCGTGTGCTCAGCATCGTCGACCAGGACATGGTACCAGGGTTGATCTCTTGGCGGCTGGCTCTTGGCCATCTCCTCATACCATTCTTCCGTACCCAAAAAAGTGGCATCCACATCCACGATGACTCCACGATAATCAAAGAGTCTGTGGCAGATCAACTGGCCGATGTTGAATTTACAGGTGGTCTGGCTCATGCCTACTCTAATATGCCTTGGCGAACACAACTCGTTGCTTGGACGGCTTTCCCGTGAAGATGCATTCGCCCGGTTCCTGATCTCCACTCAGCGAAACACAGCGAGGAGTGACTTTGAGTCGGGCCAGAACCTCGTGGCCCTCAGCATCATCGTTCCAGTGAGCCCACCCGAATCCTCCTCCGGAGACCCGTGCATCGTCATGAGTCTGAGTGAAAAACTCCTGGAAGTCATCGAGTGAGTCGAGGGTCACTGTCCCTTCCTCCCGAAGCCTCTTCGCCTTTTTCAAGAGGGCAGCCTGAATCTCCGAGAGCATTTTCGAAGTATTTTGGACAAATTCAGCTCGAGGCAAAGTCACTCGATCCCGGGGTGCTTTATCGCGACGGCCCACGAATACGGAGTCAGCTGCCACCTCTTTGGGGCCGATCTCCACTCGAACCGGAACACCTCTTTTGATCTGGTGCCACACCTTTTCGCCGCCCCTTCGATCACTATCATCCAATTCAACGCGGAGAGGCTCGCCATCATGGCCCAGTTCCCTGAGTTCCTGCAGCAGCCGATCCGCATAAGCCATGACCTCGGACTTCTTCTCCGGATCGTGAGAAATCGGTAACAGCATGACCTGAGTCGGCGCTATCTTGGGAGGGAGTACCAGCCCATCGTCATCGCTGTGAGTCATGATCAGTCCGCCAATCAGCCGGGTCGACACCCCCCACGAGGTGGTCCACACCAACTCTTGCTGACCTTCCTGGTTTTGAAAATTAATACCCATCGCTTTGGCAAAGTTCTGCCCCAGGAAATGTGAGGTTCCTGCCTGAAGCGCTCTTCCGTCCTGCATCATGGCCTCAATCGAGTAGGTCTCTACCGCGCCTGGGAATCGCTCCCCCGGTGTCTTCGTGCCCTTGATGACGGGCATTGCCAGGTGCTTCTCGGCCAGATCGCCATACAGATCAAGCACCTTGAGAGTTTCCGCCAGACCTTCCTCTGGGGTTGCATGGGCCGTATGGCCCTCCTGCCACAGGAACTCACTGGTGCGAAGAAAAAGGCGTGGCCGAAGTTCCCATCTCATCACATTGGCCCATTGATTCAGCAGGATCGGCAGATCTCGGTAGGACTGAACCCATCTGGAGAAAGCATCTCCGATAACGGTCTCACTGGTGGGACGGATGATGTAGGGCTCCTCCAGCTGCCCATCCGGTGTCAACTTTCCGTCCTCGCCAACCTTCAGGCGGTGATGAGTCACCACCGCACACTCCTTGGCGAAACCCTCCACGTGCTCGGCTTCCTTCTCCATGAAACTAAGGGGGATCAAGACCGGAAAGTAGGCGTTGACATGGCCCGTGGCCTTGAGCATCCCATCCAGGAGGGTCTGGATCCTTTCCCAGATCGCATAGCCCCACGGTTTGATGATCATGCAGCCGCGAACCGGCGAATTTTCCGCCAGATCTGCGGCCTTGATCACCTCCTGGTACCAGTCCGGATAGTTTTCGCTGCGAGTTGGAGAAATAGCAGTTTTCTTTGCCATATTTGAGGATAGTACTGTACCAGACCAGGGCGCACAGCCGTGCGCCCCTACACTTTTATTGTTCCTTCACACTCTCGATAAAGCCCACCATGAGATCGGCGACCTCCTCGGGATAGTCCTGGAAAACATAGTGTCCGGCCTGGTTGAAGAAGTGCATCCGAGTCTGGTCCACGACCTTACTGAAAATCTCATAGAGGGTTACCCCGAGTGTGTAGGAGGCCGAGGGATCGTTGTATCCCCAGATGATCAGGGTCGGGGATTTCAAACGGCCCGAGTTGATGCGACGAAAGGTCTCTGCCTTCATCTCATCGTACCACCATCGGCGTTGAAGCCCCGGGTTCTCCTTCCCTTTCTCCGGATTGAGTCGCACCCACTCGCTCGCCAAGAATGAAAAATGACTTTCGACCTCCTTGAACTTGGGATCCAATGCCAGGCGAAGCTCGGTCTCAAGATACTCCTCGGTGAGGAAATCTTCATGATAGTTTCTTGGATCGGACACAAAGCCCTGGCGAATCGACTCCCGGGTGGGAGTCGGGGGGGCTGCCGCAGGCTGGGTCCGAGCGGCCGCAGGACGAGCGACTGCCGGGAGGTCAGGTGCCAGGGTGTTGCTGTCGAAAAGGGTGAGGGTGGTGATCATCTCAGGATAATCGGCGGCGATGCGCGCCGCAGGAAGGGCCCCTCGGGAGTGACCGACCAGATGGACTGTTTGAATATCAAGCACCTCCATGAACCGGACAATGTGCTGGGTGACGGCATCCATGCTGTAGTCGGGATCACTTTGAGGGTTATCCGTAAAGCCCTGACCCAGCTTATCCAGTGCATAGACATGGAAATGGGAAGCCAAATGATCGAAAATGAATCTCCAGCGATTCATGGATTCGACGGTTGAACCGAAGTGACCACCGTGGACCAGCACCATGACCTCTCCCCTGCCCCCTTCAACGTATCCGGTCCGGATCCCATCCACTTCCACGAACTGGACAGGCCCCATCGGGGCTCCGTAAGACGTCATGGAGGTTAGAAAAACAGTCACTGCCAGGACCACCAGCGTGAGTTGAAAGTGAATTCTCTGTAGAAACTTCATCTTGATACTCCCTATTTCGGATTGGTTCCATTCCAAGGTTTTCTCAGATTAATAGCCCATATTATGCATAATACGGGTCAGGAAGAGGAGGATTATGGCAAAAATCATTCAACAACCGATCCTGGTCGAGGCAGCCGGGGCCCCCCCCAAGACGATTCTGGAATTCATTGGGCGCCTCAATTCCGATACCACCGGCATCAGCATCGCCAAGATGACCAGTCCCTCAGGTTGGAGTGAGCCGGGGCAGACCCCCGAGTTTGACGAATACACGGTGGTCCTGCAGGGGGTCCTGCACATCCGGCTCAAAGATCGAGACTTCGATGTTGCCGCCGGGCAGGCCGTCTCCATATCGGCAGGTGAATGGGTTCAGTACTCGACGCCCGGCCCGGAAGGGGCGGAATACATGGCCATCTGCATGCCCGCCTTTTCACCGGAACTGGTCCACCGGGACGAATAGGCTGACCGGGCGCTGGTCTTAGAACAGCGCGTTTCACGTTTAAGGTTTCAGGAATAAGGATTTAGGCGAGGCCGGAATGTGTAAGGTCAGGGGTCAGGAGTCAGCACTCTCGGAGTCTGATTCTTCAGCCGCTTCTGATTTATTCAAAAACTCATCAAGGAATATGGAGAACCTTTGAAAGTAATCAGTTCGCCGCAAGCCACAGTGGACAATCTCGGCAGAATTTTCGTTCTTCTCCACCATGGCGTTCTCAAAGCGACGTATGGGACCAAAAATCTGTTGACTAAAGAGCACTGCACAACAGGCGAGGAACATCAGTGTGAACAACATACTCCATGGATTCTGGATGCACAGACCCAGAAAATCCTGCAGGATCAAAGGCAAAAACGATTCGCCCACCGGGTTCTCCACCAGGGATGCATCGGGCAGGAGCGTCACCCGGAGGAAAAGGACAATGGACATGATTGCGTAAAGGAACAACGTCAGGGCGAACCAGAGTTGCTGTTTGGCATCAACGAATAGGGCACGTCGACGACCACCGAACATGATGGACCGTTTTCTCATGGAACCGACCTCACCCTCAATCAAGTGTGACCCACGATGTGGGAACACCAAAACTTAACCCTTATATCAATAGTACTGCCTGATCCAGGCAAAGGCAAAGAACAACACGCTCAAACATGACCTTCCGGTCGCCGCCTTAAAGAGTCAAAGCATCCTGCCCGTCAAACGATCCTGGTAGAATTGTCTTTTCGCCTTGCAGAGTCCTTTCCGGGAGGATAAGCATCATAAGAGATGCCCGCTCCGGTAGAGGGGCTCGACCATGTAGAAGGAAAGAGTCAATGGCTCAAGAGAACCGCCAAGAGGAACTGGAAGAATTACTGGAAAAACGCATCCTGGTGCTCGACGGTGCCATGGGAACGATGATCCAGGCCTACAACCTCCAGGAGAAGGATTTCCGTGGCGAACGCTTTGCCGGTCATACCTGCAATCTCCAGGGCAACAACGACGTGCTCTCCTTGACCCGGCCTGACATTATCCAGGCCATTCACCGTGCCTATCTGGAGGCCGGAGCCGACATCATCGAGACCAATACCTTCAACTCCACCTCGGTGGCTCTGACCGATTACCGGTTGGAAGGTCTGACCTTTGAGTTGAATTGCGCCTCCGCCCGGCTGGCCCGACAGGCACTGGATGATTATCCCTCGCCAAACCAGCCACGGTTTGTTGCCGGGGCCCTGGGTCCCACCAACCGAACCGCCTCGCTCTCTCCTGACGTGGACGATCCCGGACTCCGGAACATCACCTTCGACGAACTGGTCCTGGCCTACCGAACGGCGGTTGAAGGTCTCATTGAAGGGGGAGTCGACATTCTTCTGGTCGAGACGATTTTTGATACGTTGAACGCCAAGGCGGCGCTCTTTGCCATCGAGGGGTGTTTCCAGGACCAGGGGATTCGATTGCCTCTGATGATTTCCGGAACCATCACCGACGCCAGCGGCCGCACCCTCTCGGGACAGACACCCGAAGCCTTCTGGAACTCTATCTCTCATGTCCGGCCCCTCGCAGTGGGCTTCAACTGTGCCCTGGGGGCCGAAGATATGAGACCGCACATCGAAGAGCTCTCCCAGATCGCCGGAACGTATGTCTGTGCCTACCCCAATGCCGGACTTCCCAATGAGTTCGGTGAGTACGATCAGACACCCGAGCAGATGACCGAACTGCTGAAAGAGTTTGCCGAGAGCGGATTCGTGAACCTGCTGGGCGGCTGCTGTGGAACCACGCCCGAGTACATTGAAGCCATCGCGACAGCAGTCAGAGAGATCTCTCCCCGTGCCCTTCCGGAGATCGAACCGCAGTGCCGTCTGAGCGGCCTGGAGCCATTGAACATCTCTTCGGAAAGCCTGTTCGTCAATATCGGAGAACGGACCAATGTCACCGGATCTCGTCGCTTTGCCAGGCTCATCATCGAGGAGGACTACGAAAGCGCCCTGGAGGTGGCCAGGCAGCAGGTATCAAGTGGTGCCCAGATGATCGACATCAACATGGACGAGGGTATGCTCCAGAGCGAACAGGTGATGGCACAGTTTCTGAACCTGGTGGCCACCGAGCCGGAAATCAGCCGGGTTCCCATCCTGGTGGATTCTTCCGACTGGAAGGTGATCGAGGCGGGCCTGAAGTGCGTGCAAGGAAAGCCGGTGGTGAATTCCATCAGCCTCAAGGAAGGCGAAGAGGAGTTTCTCCGACAGGCACGACTGTCCCGACGCTACGGGGCCGCCGTGATCGTCATGGCCTTTGACGAGAAAGGCCAGGCCGATACTCGAGAACGCAAGATCGAAATCTGCACTCGCGCCTATCGGATCTTGACGGAAGAGGTCGGCTTCCCCCCTCAGGATCTTATTTTTGACCTCAATATCTTCGCCGTGGCAACGGGAATCTCCGAACACAACAATTACGCGGTCGACTTCATCGAGGCGGCCCGTGAAATCAAAAAGAACCTGCCGGATGTAAAGCTGAGTGGAGGGCTCAGCAACGTTTCCTTTTCGTTTCGAGGCAACGACGCGGTTCGAGATGCCATGCATTCAGTCTTTCTGTACCACGCCATTCAGGCGGGACTGGACATGGCCATCGTGAATCCCGGCCGCCTGGCCGTCTACGAAGAGATCCCGGAAAAGGTACGGGAACGTGTTGAAGATGTCATTCTCAACCGCCGTCCGGACGCCACCGAAAGACTTGTAGAGATCGCGGAATCGGTGGTGGGTTCCTCCCAGAGTGTCCAACAGGATCTGGCCTGGCGCGACGAACCGGTTAACAAGCGTCTCACCCATGCCCTGGTTCAGGGAATCAGTGAATACGTCGAGCAGGATACCGAGGAAGCCCGGCTGCAGTTTCCACGTTCGATTGAAGTGATCGAGGGCCCCTTGATGGATGGCATGGACGTGGTCGGGGATCTATTCGGATCGGGAAAGATGTTCCTCCCTCAGGTGGTCAAGAGTGCCCGGGTCATGAAAAAGGCCGTGGCCTATCTGCTTCCTTTCATTGAAGAGGAGAAGAGCCGGCTTCAAG
The DNA here is from genome assembly GCA_036445815.1 of Acidobacteriota bacterium. GTDB lineage: Bacteria > Acidobacteriota > UBA6911 > RPQK01 > JADFOI01 > JAPYTY01. The sequence goes on from JAZFRU010000039.1 coordinate 7,578, forward strand.
AGACCTCCACCAGGGGAAAGATCCTGTTGGCGACCGTCAAAGGAGACGTCCATGACATCGGCAAGAATATTGTGGGTGTGGTGTTGGAGTGCAATAACTATGAAGTGATCGATCTGGGAGTCATGGTACCGGCCAACCGTATTCTGGCCGCGGCTCGCGAAGAACAGGTGGACATTATCGGGTTAAGCGGCCTGATTACCCCTTCCCTGGATCAGATGGTTCACATGGCTTCTGAGATGAAGAGGGAAGGCTTTGACCTTCCCTTACTGATCGGAGGAGCCACCACTTCCCAGGTTCACACGGCTGTCAAGATCTCTCCCAATTACCACACGGTGATCTATGTTCCGGATGCCTCCCGCAGCGTGGCAGCAGTCGCCCAACTGCTGGGTGATCAGCGGGAAAGCTACGCCCAGGAGGTCCGCGACCGGTACCGTAACATAAGCGAAAAGCACCTGGGTCGAACGGAGAAAATTCGTTTTCTCCCCCTGGCCGCGGCGCGCAGCAACAAGGTTCCGATCGGATGGGAAGACTACAAGCCGTCGGTCCCTGCACTTCAGGGAACCAGAACTTTCGAGGAGTATCCTCTCGAGGAATTGATCGACTACATCGACTGGTCACCTTTTTTCAAGGTCTGGGAACTGTCGGGAAGATTTCCCCAGATTCTGGAAGATGAAAGAGTGGGTGAGGAAGCGACTCAACTCCACCACGACGCCCAGGCTCTGCTTCAACGCATCGTGGATGAAGGACTGCTGACGGCCCATGCGTCGATCGGACTCTTCCCGGCCAACAGCGTCCGGGACGACGACATCGAAATCTACACGGATGAATCCCGGAAGCAGGTGCTCACCACAATTCACCAGCTCAGACAACAGACCCGAAAGAATCCAGGCCGCCCCAATCGCTGCTTGAGTGACTTCATCGCTCCCCGGGAAATCGGAGTAGAGGATTATATCGGGGCCTTCATCGTCACAGCTGGATTGGGAATTCAAGAATCGGTGGCGGCCTTTGACAGGGATCAGGATATTTACCAAAGCATCATGATCAAGGCCCTGGCGGACCGCCTGGCCGAGGCCTTCGCCGAAAGAATGCACGAGAGGGTTCGCCGGGAATTCTGGGGATACGCCAATCAGCAAAAACTGGGCCGCCAGGAATTAATCCAGGAGGAATACCAGGGCATTCGCCCGGCACCCGGTTATCCCGCCTGCCCGGATCTTAGCCTCCAGGCGGAGCTTTTTGCGCTGGTGGCAGACCGGGACTTTCCCGTTCGCCTGACCGAGAGCTTTGCCATGGAACCGGCGGCTTCGGTGTGCGGGTTCTACTTCTCCCACCCTGAGTCTCACTACTTTGGAGTGGGGAAGATCGATCGGGATCAGGTGGAGGACTACGCCCGCAGGAAGCAGATTGATCAAAAAACGGCAGAGCAATGGCTCTCCCCCCAACTGGGGTACGAGTAACGAGCTTCCGGCCGCAATCTAGACTAGCGGTTGTCAATCACGACCCGACCGCCCTTCATGACCAGCCAGGGAGTTCGCAGAACAGAAATGTCCTGCAGGGGGTCTCCTGCGACAATGATCAGGTCGGCCAGTTTTCCGGTCTCCAACCTACCCAAATCATCGCCTCTTCCCAGATGTTCGGCAGCATTCAGGGTGGCGGCCTGAATCACCTGGGCAGGGCTCATACCGGCTTCTACCATGCGCTCGAGTTCGCTAATGGTGTTGGCACCGGCCGGGAAATCTCCGACGGTGTCGGTTCCCAGCACGATGGTGACCCCGCCGTCTGCGAGCTGCTTGAGGTTGGCCATGGCCTGCTCTCTCGTTTCGGTATCTCGGAACACCTGTAAGGTCGGCACGTATCCGACCCGGGCGTTTCGAAGCATCTCCAGAAGGCCGTCACTTACGGGACCCTCGGCCACCACTCCGTGCTGCAGGGAATCGACTCCCGCCTCGACCACCGGAATCACACCCTCCTCCTCGAAGGTATGGGCCGTGACCCGGAGCCCGTGCCGATGGCTCTCTTCAATGATTGCCTTCATGACTTCCGGGGCGAGCCGACGGATCCGGGTCTGCCCGTCGTACAGGTAGGTTCGACTGTCGTCGTCGCTTCCCTGATAGACCATTTTGATGCCATCGACCCCTTTTCCGGCCAATCGATCAATCGCGGTTCTGACATCCTCCAGGCTGGCCACTTCAGCCGTGATCTGTTGGCCCAACCAGGGGTTTTCGGCAAAGACGGTCACCGATGGGTGCCCTTCGGGCGCTGAGAACACCGGTCCCACCACCAGCAGTCTCGGCCCCTCCATCGCCCCTTCTTCAAGGAGTCGGCGCAACTCGAGAACCGCATCCTCCGGGTCACCTGCCGATCGAATCGTGGTGACGCCGTGGGCAAGAAAGGCGGAAAGATTGTCCGGGACGGTGCTCTCGATTCGCTGGCCGAGAGTCTGCGCATCGACCACATCGGAAAAAGCGAGCAGATGAACGTGAGTGTCGATCAAGCCCGGCATCACGGTCCGGCCACCGGCGTCGATCGTGAGTGCACCGACTGCGGAATCCCCCGGGGCGAGAATGGCTTGGATCCGATTTCCGGAGATGGCCAGGCCGACCCCCTCTCTGACCGCCCCGGTTCCGTCAACCAGGCGAGCGTTTTGGATGAACACGTCGTATGGGTCAACCGGTGCTGCACAGCCGGACGCCATGGCCAAAAACACCAGGAGAGCTGTCAATCGGACAGGATTCATTTTCATCGAGCTGTCTCCCTCCTGACACGGATCATGGACGGTGATGATCCGCCTGACAAAACATCGTCCTGTCATAGATTCGGTGTTATCGTCGAGAAGGACGTTGAAACGTTCATCCCGACCGCACATTTCCTGAGAGCCGCTCACCAATCCGGCCACCGGCTGGCGGTGATTGCTCCTTCGTTTTTGCTCACGATCGCATCTGGAATGGTGTCTTGGTGAGCACACCCGAGTCAGAGCAACTCTTTGGCTAGCAAGCCATGAAATTTCTCGACCTGTTCTGGAGATTGAGGTCGGGTCATGTAGCTGATGAGCACAAACAAGAAAACATTGATGAAAAAAGCAGTGGCCAGGCCAGGAAGTACTCTGACTGAAACCGGGTTGGGAATAAGATCTAGTTCCCAGAGTAAGGTCAGTGCCATTCCCACCAGAGGACTGACAATGGCCGCCGGAGTCGAGGCCCGTGACCAGGTGACTGCCCCAA
>JAZFRU010000040.1:0-4257 GCA_036445815.1 Acidobacteriota bacterium
GTCCGGGAGGGCCGTCCGGTCGTCTACGATGTGATTGGAGAGTAGCTGACTGACCCGAAAACCAGCTGACCAGCCATTAACTTGGGGGGTGCTCTATGGGTGACCTGTCCCCTTGCAGTACGGACCCTACACGGTTCTGTTCAACCCAATGGAACCCTCAGCAGGAGATTAGGCTTATGCGAACCTGTATGCATGGGGTGATCCTGGGGATTGCCCTTTTCTCGTTGCCGTCCGTGTCACTGGCCCAGCAGTCCAGGGAAGATGTCGGGCAGGCGATCCAGGATCGGGCCGACGAGTATCGCGATATGGCCATGGAAATCTGGAACCTGGCTGAACTCGGATACATGGAGGAGAAAAGTTCCCGCGTTTTGCAGGAACAGCTCAGGGAGTCAGGATTTGAGGTCACCTCGGGTGTTGCCGCGATACCGACTGCGTTTGTGGCAAGTTACGGGAGTGGGAAGCCTGTTATCGGTGTTCTGGCCGAGTTTGATGCCCTTCCCGGTCTGTCGCAGGAAGCAACTCCCATGCGGCAGGTGCGGACCGAAGGTGCTGCCGGGCATGCCTGTGGTCACCACCTTTTCGGGACGGCCTCCACCGCTGCGGCCATCGCGGTAAAGGATTGGCTGGTCTCCTCCGGTCAAACGGGGACCATCCGCTTGTACGGGACGCCGGCGGAGGAGGGAGGCTCGGGCAAGGTCTACATGGTTCGAGCGGGCCTGTTTGACGATGCCGATGTGGTGTTGCACTGGCACCCCGGTGATGCCAACGATGCCAGTCCCCGCACTACCCTGGCCAACCGATCGGCCAAGTTTCGATTTCGGGGAATTTCAGCCCATGCGGCTGCCGCGCCGGAACGAGGTCGTTCGGCGCTGGATGGCGTGGAGGCCATGAATACCATGGTGAATCTCATGCGGGAGCACGTCCCTCAGGAGACTCGCATCCACTATGTCATTACCCAGGGAGGCCTGGCCCCCAACGTGGTGCCGGAAGTGGCGGAGGTTTACTACTACGTCCGTCATCCCAGTTCCACGGTACTTGACGAGATCTGGGAGCGAGTGGAACAAGCCGCTCGTGGAGCAGCCATGGGCACTGGAACCACCTTCGATCGGGAGATCATTCACGGGAATCATCGGATCCTGACCAACTTGACTCTCGCCCGTCTCGTGCAAGCCAATCTGGAACGACTGGGTGGAGTCCACTACTCTGCAGAAGAGCAGGCCTTCGCCGAGAGGATTCGCCAGACCCTGGGCCGGGGGAACCTTCCCCTGGGCTCTGAACAGCGGATTCAGCCCTTCCAGGAAAAGCTGGGAATGGGCTCTTCCGATGTGGGGGATGTGAGCTGGGCAGTTCCTACGGCAGGTCTGCGTACCGCTACCTGGGTTCCGGGAACGGCAGCCCACACCTGGCAGGCCGTTGCCGCCGGTGGCACCGAGATCGGCATCAAGGGGATGTTGTTGGCCGCCAAAGTCCTGGCCACGACCGCCGTGGACATCCTCAAGGACCCGTCGGTTGTCGAGGAGGCCCGGTTGGAATGGCAGGAGCGTCTGGGACCCGATTTTCATTACGAGGCCCTGTTGGGCGACCGAGATCCGCCCCTGGATTACCGGAAATAGCGCTGACCGTAGGCCAGCGCCAGGTTCCACGATTCCGGAAAGCCGATCAAGCCTGCCTTGGACTTGCTCCTGATCGAGGCGCGCACGCCGTGCCTCTCTACGCCCCCCATCTCGACCGAGCCCAACATTCCTGCCCCTGGTTGCTTCCTGATCTTGAAAGAATCATAATCCGGGCCAGGGAGGGTCATCATGTTTAACCGAAGAGACGTGTTGAAGGGGATTGCTGCGGGTGCAGTCGGTGCGGCAACCGGTTGCAGCCTGGAAGGCCCGGTGGCGGATGCCAGCCCGGTCGACATCGTCAAAGCCGAAAAGTTTCCCAGCGTCGACGGCCAGCCGTTGATCAACAAGCCGCGCGCCTACCAGGTACTGGAGGAGGAGAATCTCGACGGCCTGATCGCTCTGGATCCGGTCAATGTCTATTACCTGACCAACACCTGGTCGATCGGGGCCAAGATGCGCCGGACCTATCCGGCCCTGGCCACCTTTGCACGCGACCCCGATCAACCCAGTTTCCTGATCACGAGCACGTCGCAGCTGTGGGACATTTCCAACCGCCGGTCCGAGGTGCCGGAGGTCATGCCCTACACCGGGCCGGCCAACTGGGAGGATTATATCGATGCCGATGCCCGGCAGATGAAGATCGAGCCGCAGGCCAGAGCACGCGGCTACGCCTTCAACAGCGATGCCGAGCTGTCACCTCGGGAACAGGGCTGGGCGGACATCCAGGCCAAATACCAGTCCAGCGCGGCACCCTCGGAGCACTGGGCACTGGCCCGGGCCCTGAAGGAATCGGGTCTGGCCAAGGGACGATTGGCCGTCGATGACATGCGCATCCGTGACCTGTTGGAGATGATCGGAGCGGCCGATGATATCACCTTCGTTCCTGGGGACAATGTCTTCCGTAAGATCCGTTACATCAAATCTCCCGTGGAAATTGACTTGATGCGAATCGGGGCTCAAAAGAACGCTGCTGCAGCTCTGGCCACCATTCGTTCCATCCAGGAGGGGATGCTCTTTGAGGACATCGAACGCAGGTTCCTGACCGAGGCGGCTGCCCACGGAAATCAGATGGCCTTCATCATTGCCGGAATCACCCTGGGGTTGCTGCCTCACGGAGAAATTAAAAGAGGGCAGGCCATTCTGGTGGACGCCGTGAGTCATTTCCGACAATACCACGGGGATTTTGCTCGGACGGTGGTGCTGGGCGATCCACCCAAAGATGTGGCCGATCGGAACCGAGCCAACCAGATTGGGAGGGAGGCGGCTTTTGAAATGGTCAAACCTGGAGTGAAGTACTCGGAAATCCGTGCGGTGGGTTTTGATGCCATGAAAAAGGCTGGCATGCCGGAGGAAGCCATCATCGTCAATCCTCATTCCGTCGGTCTACAGCACACCGACCAGCCCTATCGGGACAATCTGCCTTTCCCCGTGGCGCCTGACATCGAGCTGGCACCGGGCATGACCATCACCATCGATCTGCCCTACATCGAGGTGGGCTGGGGGGCCGGACACAACGAGGATCTCATCCTCATCACAGAGACCGGTTATGAGATCCTCAACACAGAGGAAGAACCGTTAGTGGTGGTGTGACCGCTGACTCCTGACCTGACGCAGGTCTTCGACCCGCGCGTTTCACGTTTAAAGTTTCACGTTTAACGAACAGGTGTGCACGGTCCAGACCATCTCAAAATCCAGTTAATCCGGATGGTTTGAGTAGGGGCGCACGGCGTGCGCCCTAGTTAAGTCGCTGGTAAAGCAGGTATTGTGCGCGCAAGGCCTTGCACCCCTGCCAGTCCCAGTCCAGTCAGACAGGGTCCCGAGGTGGGTTTCTACACTTGCAACGCGCAACATTAAACGTGAAACTTGGGGGTGCATGGGTTACATGATCAGTGAAGCAAATCTGGATCGGCAGAGAATTCTACAGAGCATCATGGGTCCTGTCACCGAAGGGATGCTGGACCGATTGCCGTTGCAGGAGGGTGTGCGGTGTCTGGATCTGGGATGCGGCATCGGCGAGACGACGCGCCAGCTGGCTGCCAGGCTTGAATTGGCTCGCGAGGTGGTAGGGATTGATCAGGATAAGACACTGATCAAGGTCGCTTCATCGATGGCGTCCGGCCAGGGTTGTCCTGTCACTTTTCAACCGGGTGATGCCACCCGGTTGGCCTTTGCGGATGAGTCCTTCCACTTTGTCTTTGCGCGTTATTTGCTGCACCACCTGGACGATCCCCGGGGAGTTCTGGAAGAAATGTTTCGTGTCTGCCGGCCGGGAGGAATCGTGGCGGTCCAGGAACCTGACTGCGCAAAACAGTACTGTTATCCGGACAGCTGGGCCTATGAGAGTCTCCCACATATCTACCGACAACTGTTTGCCAGTCCCTTCGTGGGGAGAGAACTGTACTCCTTGTTCCGTCAACTGGGCTGCACGGAACCTCATCTGGATGTGGAAACCCTGGCAGGAGTGAACGTCGAACTCCGGCGTTCCTACCGGATGACGATCGAGGCTGTGGGGCCTGCCCTGACGGACCAGGGAATCCTGACTGGGGACCAACTGGAGGAACTACTGAAAGAATTGAGGCGGGTCGAAGGAGAGGACGGTACCCTGTGTGTCTGGTCCCCGATCTTTTCAATCTGGGGAGTGTGT
>JAZFRU010000041.1:0-2905 GCA_036445815.1 Acidobacteriota bacterium
ACAAGTCATAACGGGTCCGGACTGATCCCGGCAATTTTCCGGCACTCTACAAGCAGTGGCGACTAGCCTTGCTCGGGACTTGAAAACGGTCTTGAATGCGTAATCGAAGCACCACATTATCGGAATATTCCATACGTTACTCTTATATATAGGGTGAACAACTTCACTTTATTGGCAATTCCATGGTCCCGATAGAGTTTTTGCGCCCTTCAGGATAGAAAAGTCAGGGCACACATGTCTCTCAGAGCAAGAGCGATGGGTGTCCTGACTTATTCGCCTTCGGACGGCAGCAGTTCTATTCTATTGAAATACATCAGGTAATGATCCAGGGTGGCGGCGGGATAGATCCTCACCACGGCCCGACCGGCTCTCGTCACCTCGAGTTGGCCAATTCGTTCGGTTTTGTATTCGTACCAGCCTTCTGTGGATTGTACAGACCCCTCGATCCTCTCCTGACCCATCTCTACTACAAAGCGAGCATCTTCCCATCCGGGCCTGGCAGCATAGGTGATGTCGACATGATAAGTTCCCGGTGTGTTCATTTGGACATGCCACTCCACGAAATCATCGGTGGTCTGCATCTTCGAGATGTGAAAATGACCTGACTCTCCTCGTCTGTTGAATCGTTTCTGGGCGGCTCCGGAGGTGGAGGCGGACAGGTAGTCCAGAAGGACAGAGTCATCTTCGCTCTGCTCCACAACATAGGGGTCGATGTCAGGATCACCGTCGATCTCCAGCACAATCACTGAGTTGATCGCATCCGGCTGTTCTGCGGGTAAATCGATCGAGAGGCCGCCTGTTTCGTCCCGTTCCACACTGAGTGCCACTTCCGGATTCAAAAGCGAATAAGCTATTTCTACTTCGTTGTTCAGTCCGCTAAGACTCAGTCGTCCGTTCTCTGGCCAGTCGAAAACGTGCAGGAAGAGTCGGTTGCCCTCCCGTGTGCTGTAGCCCCACGGCAGATCGTAGGGGAACGGAGATGGCGATGTTCCATATATGCTCTCTGAGTTTTGTTGCATCCAGTCTCCGACTGCATTCAGGATCTCAACCGATGGATCGGGGATGATTCCCAGTCCTGTCGGGCCGACGTTCAACAGGTAGTTACCGCCTTTACTCACGATGGTAACCAAACGTCTGATCACCTCATCGGGTTTCTTCCAGTTGTTATCGTGTCGGCTGTAACCCCACGTCTCATTCAGAGTCTGCGGTGTTTCCCAGTATTCCTCGATGCCCCCGATCGGCATGCCGTTGTCTGTCATGCTCTGGTAATCGCCCAGGAGTTCCTTGTCGTAGTGGCCGACCCGGCCATTGACCAGGGTCCCCGGCTGCAGGTCGTGAACCAGATCGGCGAATTCCCGTCCCTGCTCCTGGGTATACATCCCCCGGTCGAACCAGACGACACCCAGGGGACCGTACTCGGTCAATAGTTCCGTCAGCTGAGGGATGGCCTTTTCGTCGAGGTAGCTGCGAAACAGTTCCGGATGATCCATTGTATCCAGATTGGTTTGCGATGAATCGAAGTCCCAGAAATTTCCATAGGCGTGAGGGTGCTCCCAATCCTCCCGATGGGAATAGTAGACGCCAAACTTGATGCCGGCCTCGGCACAGGCTTCCGACAGCTCTCGTATGGGGTCGCGATTGAAAGGTGTGTAGTCAACGATGTTGTAATCGCTGACCCTGGAATCATACATGGCAAAGCCGTCGTGATGTTTGGACGTGATGATGATGTACTTCATGCCGGTCTTCTTGGCCAGCGACACCCATTCCCGGGCATCGAACTCGGTTGGGTTGAATGTGGCCGCGATCGTCCGGTATTCCTCCACGGGAATTTGGAACCGCTGCATGATCCACTCCGCTATGTCCCCCTGTTCAATTCGGCGCCCTTTCCATTCCCCGGCGAGTACGGAATAGGGTCCCCAATGAATGAACATCCCGAACTTGCCGTCTACGAACCAGGCTGGAATATCGTGCGCCTGTTCCCTGCTAACTGTCTCTTGTTGGGGGTCCGGTGCGCATGAGACGAGGAGAAAGCAGAACAAAAGGAAGAGTGTCCTTACAGCTTGAATGGGATTGATCACAGTGGATCTCCATAGATTGAATTATGCGTGTCCACCTGGCCTGTCCGTCGTCAAGCTAATGGAACAGACGTAGCGATTAGCCAATGGAGAGTTTTGTTCCCCGTTGTCATGTCACGCGGTGTGCCGTTGAAAGTGCAGACGACGTTTCGCGAGGATTCTTTTCTGGTGATTGCGCTCAATCTCCGCCACTCGATAAGTGTTTCGACAATTCGAAAATATTCGGCACATCCTGCCACTTGCTGTCGATGCCCTCTGCTTTTTTCTGAAATTTCTCCATAAGCTGCTCCCACTCAACAACCTTGGGATTGAGACTGTCCTGAATTGATTTGTCGTTAAAACTGAATGTGTCTGAAACCGTCATGACCATGATCAACTGCAGTCCGGAACGATAAATCTGCATGTCCAGAATGCCTGCTTCCCGAATGCTGTCGATCACTTCAGGCCAAACACTCCCTGGCTTGTGATATTCCTCGTACTCACGGATCAGCTCATCGTCTTCTCTGAGAGTCAGCGTCAGGCAGTATTGTCGAGGAGTACTCACGCTTGATGAACGCGGTGCGCCCGATAGCCAAAGGTCGCAATTACGACGAAACAGACGAGTGGTAGCAAGAACGACGTCTTAACTGACGGAATATCACCAATGATGGAGCCCGCATCGATTAGCGCCCCCTGCATTGGCGGCATCAGCGCCCCACCGACAATGGCCATGATCAGTCCGGCCGAGGCGAGACTCGCTTCATCGCCCATACCCTTTAATGCAATTCCGTAAATGGTCGGGAACATCAGAGACATGCACGCCGATATTCCGATGAGACTGTATAATCCGG
>JAZFRU010000042.1:0-10155 GCA_036445815.1 Acidobacteriota bacterium
AAGGGAAAGAAGTCCATCTATGCAGCCATCATCGGCAATGCCCTGATCGCGGTAACCAAGTTCATCGCAGCGGGGATCACCGGCAGTTCAGCCATGCTCTCCGAAGGCGTACACTCGCTGGTGGATACGGGTAATGGTGGCCTTCTTCTGTTAGGGCTGAGGCGAGGGCGCCGACCTGCTGACGAGACCCACCCTTTCGGGTACGGCAAGGAAGTCTACTTCTGGACGCTTCTGGTCGCGATGCTCGTTTTTGCGGGCGGCGGCGGCGTCAGCCTGTATGAAGGCATCCAACACATCCGTCATCCTACCCCCTCAGGGGATCCAACTGTGGCCTTTATCGTACTGGCGCTGGCCTTTGTCTTTGAAGGCATCGCCTGGACGGTGGCCTGGCGAGAATTTCGCATTGTGAGAGGCTCTGAGAGCACCTGGCAGGCGATTCACCATGGAAAGGATCCGACCGCTTTTGCCGTGCTTCTTGAGGATTCAGCTGCCCTGGCCGGTATCCTGGTAGCGGTCATAGGAATCGGCGCTGCGCATCGTCTGGAGATGCCGGTTCTGGATGGAGTGGCTTCCGTGATCATCGGACTGATTCTGGCGACTGTGGCTCTGGTGCTGGCCGGTGAAACGCGTGGTCTTCTGGTAGGCGAGGCGGCTCGAGCCCCACTGGTTGAGGGTGTCCGTTCGCTTGTGGAGGATGACAAGGACGTCGTCGAAGTGGTCCGTATGCTCTCCATGCACGTCGGTCCGGATGATGTTCTGGTCAATCTGGACCTTCGTTTTGAGTCGGAACTGAACGCGACCGATGTGGCTGAGGCCGTCAAGAGGCTCGAGATTCGAATCAAGACATCCTTCCCTCAGGTCCGCTATCTGTTCATGGAGGTCGCTGCCATCACCGGGGGCAGGGAGGGCACTCAAGACGACTCCTCGCCTTGACCCGCACCTCAAGGAATCATCAGGAATATTGAGCCTTTCGGATCGGATCACAGTGTCTTCAGAGTCGAGGTACAGTATCGACATCTGACTTCTCAACCTAAGCCCGCATTTTTTACACTCCCTCTACTGCATCGGCGGCGCCGCTTCGTGACGAGAAGGTGTGAAAAATGCGGGCCGAGGTCGTTGGCAGACTAAAAGCTATTTGACGTTAAAACGTTATATCGCTATGTTGTTAGTATGAGTACGAAACGCGCAACAGTCTATTTTGATGAGGTTTTGCACCGTGCCTTACGTTTGAAGGCGGCGGAAACGGATCAGTCAGTTTCGGATCTTGTGAACGATGCTGTGAAACAGTGCCTCGCTGAAGATGCCGATGATCTTGCGGCCTTCGACAAACGCGATTCAGAAATCGAGCTTCCGTTCGAAGCGGTTGTGAAAGAGCTTCGGGCGAGTGGCAAGCTATAAACTCCTCATCAAGCGGTCCGCCGCGAAAGAACTCGAAGCGGTTGGATCAAGACGAGACAGGCGACGGCTTGTTGCGAAGATTCGGTCCCTGGCCTTCGATCCGCGCCCGCCTGGATGTCAGAAGTTGTCGGGTTCAGAAAAGTATCGTGTTCGTCAGGGTTCCTACCGGATTGTGTACTCGATCGAAGATGATCGCCTCGTGGTTACGGTTGTGCGTGTCGCACATCGCAGGGAGGCCTATCGTGGGCAAGCTGGCTAACAATCGGGTGCAGAAGAACGGCTGAGGGCCCGCTACAGGGCTTGAATGTTAGGCCGCTGAAAGGGCCGATCATGATTCTGCATCAACTGCACTCCTTCGATCAGCCTGTGATTTGGGCCCTTACAGCAGCTTGACGTACTTCAGGTGTGGCTTCCTTCGTGTGGCAATTTCGTAGTGTGCGTCGCGGACTGACTTCGAGACTGAATGGAGTGGCTGTCTATGCGGGATGGTCCTCGTTGCCAGTTCTGGCCTTTATCGGGCGCTTGTTTCCGTGAAACGTTAAACATGAAACGTGAAACGGGCCGAGCGGAGCGAGACCCATCCTCAAGACCCGCTCGTGGACATCCAGAACACAACTCGGATCTTTTTCGTAGTGCTCGACGGGAGTTTTATTGACCGACGAGCACTGGATGAATGGCTGGAAGCAGCAAAGCGAAAACCAGTGGCCGCAGCACGGGATTGAAGTGCGAGTGAGTCCAGAAAAAGTCTCGTAGGTCTCACGAACGCACGACAGCACGACAGCACGAAAGCACGTCCCTACCCGTGGAGTTCCACCAGATCTCCATCCTCGACGATGTAACTTCGTTCCACCCTCTGCCCTTCAAATTTGGTTTTACCCCAGACCCGGGCAAATTTGAAACTCCGGGCAATGTCCTTGTGGACGGTTGTCGCCACATCCACAATGGTGCTCCCGCGTTTCAGGACATAGGGAGTGGGACTCTCAACGGGCTTCTTTCCTGGAGCCTTGGTGTAGACGCGGACGATTTCCAGGACATCGAACAGGCGTCCCCGGAGCTGGATAAGACAGTTGTCGGAAAGAGCACTGATGGATTCGGCCTGAAACCGTGAACGGTACAATTCTTGCCAGGCTGCCAGGTTGCTCTTCCCATCGGGAGCATCGATCTTGTTTCCCAGGACAACGAATCTGGGGCGTTGGCCGCTGATAGAGATTCCCCGGTCTTTCAGGATCTTCACAATAAACTCGGTCTGCTCCAGCAGATCAGCATCATTCACGTCGAAAATCAGCAGGGCCACATCCGTCTGTTCGATCATGGCCAGTTGCCACGATTCGAGAATTTCCGGCGCCAGGGGCGGGGTGTCCACCAGTTGAATTCGGATGTCCTGGTAAGACATCATGCCGGCCAGAGGTTGCCGTGTGGTGTAGGGATAGTCCGCTACCTCGGGTGCCGCGTGTGTGAGACGATCCAGAAATTGGGATTTCCCTCCATTGGGAGGACCGCACAGAACCACCTGACCCGCCCCTTCTCTTTCCACGTAGTAAGAAGGCTTTTGCGAAGCTGGCGACTTCTTTTTCTTGGATTCCTTGCGCAGGCGCGAGAGGCGGCGTTTGATATCCGCCTGCATTTTCTCGGTTCCCTTGTGCTTGGGAATGGCGCGCAGCATTTCCTGGAGTGCCGCAATCTTTTCAGGGGTGGCCGAGGCTTTCTTGAACTTCTCCTCAGCCTTGTAATACTCGGGTCTCAGGTTGGCCGGCACGGTTTCATTATAGGAGAATTAGTAGAATGCACTCCACTTTTGATGGGTGTGAGCTGACCACTTCGGGTTGGAACCGGGATGACATGGGGCATTATACTGAGTGAGGGCGAGGCCATTGAGAGCGTTCCGTCGACTGGTGAATGAGGTGAAGAAATGAAATACAAGCTTTTGGGAAGATCTGGGCTGAGGGTCTCTGAACTCTGCCTGGGGACCATGACTTTTGGTGAGGAACGGGCGGCCATGGGGAATACCCGTGATGAGTGCCGGAAAATATTCGATGCCTTTGTTGGTGCCGGTGGAAATTTCATTGATACAGCGAACAAATACATGAATGGCACCAGTGAGCGGTGGGTTGGAGAGTTTCTTGGGTCTGATCGGGAAAAATTGGTTGTGGCGACCAAATACACATTGACCATGGATCCGGATGATCCCAACGCTCACGGCAACCATCGCAAGAATCTGGTCCAATCGGTTGAGGCCAGCCTGGGGCGATTGAATACGGATTACCTTGACATTTTGTGGGTCCATGCCTGGGATTTCATGACGTCCGTCGATCAGGTGATGCGTGCTCTGGACGACTTGGTCAGGACCGGGAAGGTGTTGTACCTGGGAATATCGAATACGCCGGCCTGGATCGTGGCCCAGGCGAACACCCTTGCTCATTTGAGGGGGTGGACGCCCTTCAGTGCCTTGCAGGTGCCCTACAATCTGACAGAGAGAAGTGTCGAGAGGGAGTTCCTGCCCATGGCGGACTCGATGGACTTGGCCGTTACGGCATACTTTTCCCTGGCGGCTGGGATCCTGACTGGCAAATACAATCAGGAAGGTAACGGACCAAGAAGACTGGGCCCGGGTAGTCCGGTGGGGATATTTGAAGTCAAACAGGAAAAACTGGATATAGCTGCGGAAGTGATCAAAATTGCCCAGGACATCAACAGAACGCCCGCACAGGTTGCCTTGAACTGGGTGAGACAACATCGAGGCAGGGCGGTGATGATCCCCATCATAGGCGCCAGAACCGAGGCTCAGATCCGGGATAATCTGGGTTGTTTGGATTTTGAACTGGAGGCGGTTCACATGGATCAGTTGGATCAACTCAGCAAGATTCCACCAGGATATCCCCATGAACTTTTGCAGTCGGACATGTACCAGAATCTGGTCTACGGGAATACCTTTGATTCAATCGACAACCACAATAAATGAATATTCCCCTTTGGTATACTAACCCGGGTCATGAAGAATTCGGGCTAGGAGCTTAATCTATGGCAGAAAACGGCAAATCCTCTCGGTCCAACTCCTCTTATAACGTCAGAGATGAGGAGCTATCCAGAAAGATCGACGCGATTCTGGAAGAGCTCGAACCTTACCCCAATCTGGATCTCATTCGCGACATATTTGTTACCGGAGTCAAACTGGCCAAGGAGGACTGTAACCGGGGAGATCTCAAGGTTCTGAGAACCTCCATCAAGGAACTCCGGTATGCCTTCAGGGTGTTTTCCCGTTATCGAGATGTTCCCAAGGTGAGTGTCTTTGGCTCGGCACGGTCCAGTCCCACAGATGCCGACTTTAAAACCGCGCTTGAACTGGGGAGGAAATTGGCCGAGGCCGGCTATATGGTGATCACCGGAGCTGGCGGAGGCATCATGGCCGCTGGACACGAGGGCGCGGGAAGAGAGAAGAGCTTTGGGCTGAATATCTCACTTCCCTTTGAACAGTCGGCCAATGACACCATCAAGGGAGACTCGAAGCTGATTGAGTTCCGGTATTTCTTCACCCGGAAACTTTTCTTTGTGAAGGAGTCCCTCGCGCTGGTGTTTTTGCCCGGAGGATTCGGAACTCAAGACGAGGGATTCGAGTCGTTGACGTTGACGCAAACGGGAAGAGATGTTCCGGAACCCATCGTTTTGCTCGATGCACCGGGTGGATCCTACTGGAAAGAGTGGTATCGTTTTATCGAGTCTCAACTGCTGGAGCAAGGCTATATCTCAGAGGAGGATTGCTCTCTGTTCCTGATAACGGACGATGTCGACGAAGCTTGTGATGAGATTCATCAGTTCTATCGTGTCTACCATTCTTCCCGATACGTGGAGAGAGGAGAGAGGCTGGTGCTTCGCCTCAAGCAATCCATATCAGGGGAGACGATTGAGCGTCTGAATTCGGAGTTTCAGGACATTCTCGTGAGTGGCTCGATCGAACAGCGTGAGGCTTTTCCCGAAGAGGAAAATGAACCCCAGATCGCGGATCTTTCCCGTCTCACCCTGTTGTTCAACCGCCGTGACTTCGGCCGCCTGAGACAACTCATCAATGAGATCAATAGAGCTTCGTGATCACAAGGAATGTCACAGACCCGAGATCACAATCCCTGTCAGGAGTCAGAGCTTCGGCCCTTCGGGCCTCGCGCGCTCCAGGTTCCACGGGAAGAGCGGCCTTCACTTCGCTCGGCCGCGTTTAACGTTTCAGGTTTAACGTTTCACGAGAAGAGGTGAAGGGGCACACGGCCCAGACTGTCTCAAACCCCTAAAACATGTAGGGCACACAGATGGGGGCCCTTCAATCAGGTCATAAGCCCAGTGTAGCAGCCGCTCTATGAGCGCCCTTCCGGAATCGGCGCACCGCGGCGCCTCCCTCACTCCGGACTCACGTTAAACCTGAAACGTTAAACGTGAAACCCGCTGGCCGAAGGTCAGTGGTCAGTGGTCTTACTGTTCTCTACTCCTCCTCCGAAGCAGTTCCCGCGCCGGAGGGTATCGGGCGGCGGCCGCGCGCCGGATCAGATCCCAGGCTTCATCCGCTCTGTTGAGACGAAGTCTGCTGGCCCCCAGGGTGTAGAGAACCTCGGGGCGGGTGTTTCCCATCGCGACTGCCTTGGCCAGGACTTGCTCGGCTTCCGGGAAGCGGTTCAAATGGAAATAACAGCGTCCCAGTTGATAGTAGTTCTCTGCAGTTTTGGAATCGGTCATAAGCCATTCCCACTGGGTTGCAGATTCACTGTAATTTCCCAGAAGATAGAGGCTGGTCGCAAAGTTGACTCGGGCCCAATCAGCCGTCGGATCGCCTTGAAGTCCGGCCCGGTACTCTCTGACCGCACCACTCAAATCACCCAACTGCTGTCGAGAATAGGCCATGCGTAGAAGATACTCGGGGCGGACATCCTCTTTTAACAGCTCTTGAAAGCCTTTCAGCGCTGCTTTGAACCTTCCCTGATTCAACAGGACCAGGGCAGTGTCATACCTGATTTCCCTGATTTGAAGTCGAATGTCCTGGTCTTCCGGGCGGAGTGATGCGGCCTTGTCCAGTTGAGCGAGAGCGGCATCCTTCTGACCCAGGGCGTTGAGGCAATATCCGATCAGCTGCAGCAGTCCTGCGTGCAAGGGGTTCACGGCTTCCACTTCTCGAAGGAGGTCCAGAGCGTTGCCCCAATTCTCCTGAACCATCTGTTGATAGGCCAGGATCAGCGTACGGTTCAATGTTTGGGGATCGGAAAGCTCCAGAAGATCGAGGGCAGAATCGAGGAATCCTTGTTGGACCTGAATCCAGGCTCCCTCCTCTCGGGCCGTGACTTGGAGCGGATCCCGTTCCAGGATCTTCAGGTAGGTATTCAGTGCCTGGCTCTGTCGTCCCAGCTTCTGGTAGAGATCGGCCAGAAGCATCATGCCGGTAACGAACTCCGGACGTCCTTCAATGATCGGCTCCAGGATGAGGATAGCTTCTCCTTTTTTTCCCCTCACCGATAGCCTCATCGCCTGGACGTAGCTTTCGAAGGCCGTCTGCAAGCTCCTGGAGAGTCCGGCCTGGATCTCGGCTTCCTCTTCGCGGCCCAGTTCATGGTACAGATCGGCCAAACGGTCATGATAGAGGGGGTTTTCGGGATCAATTTCAATGGCCATCTCCAGGTACTCCTGGGCATGAAGGGGAGTCCCGGCCCGCCGGCGGCGTTCGCTCAGTTCGAACAGGAGTCCAGGATCTCTGGGGGCGAGGCGATAGGCGAGTCTCAATTGCTCTTCCGCCTTGACCTGGTCCCCCTGAGCTTCAAGAATAAAGGAATAGAGACGGCGAAATCTCGGATCCAGAGGGTTGAGCTCGATCGCCTGACGGGCATGTTCCAACGCCATCAAGATCTCTCCCTGGGCCAGCAGGGTATGAGCCAGACTGTGGTGTGATTCCACATTTTCACTGCTGTTACTCAGAGATTCCCGCAGCAGATCGATGGCGGAGGAGAGATGACCTTGTCGCAATTGAGCATCGGCGGCACTGCGGAGGGCCTCTGAGTTTCCAGGCTGAAGCTCCAGCGCCAGATTCAAGAGTCGTTCTCCCCGAGTCGCCTGACCGGAACGTACCAGGAGAGTTCCTAATTGAAGCAGAAGTTCCGGTTGGTTCGGATGTCGTTCAAGTCCAGCCTCCAGCAGTTGGAGGGCTTCTTTCCACTCGAATTCAAGGACCAGCCGGGAGGCCTGTTGTGTGTACTCCTCCACGGTTTGACCCGTTACCAACCCCAGACTCATGAGGAGCACGAAAAAGCGAAAATGCACGATGCTTCATTCTAGCCTAATCGACGTTTGTTTCGTGCCCATGACTGAAGAAATTCAGCCACCTTGGCCCGGACAGTGCGTCAAGGTTGGTCCTCATTGTTTTTCTGCTGATTCCGGTAGTAGAAGTAAACGGGCAAGCCCAGGGTCAGCGTGAGGAACCCCGCTGCGGTTTCCCTGGGACTACCGAAGGAAACATTGATCAGTATGGCGGAATTGACCAGGACAAAGATCCCCGGCAGGAGCCGGTAAAGAATCCAGAAGCGAGAGGAGTTGATTGCCTGACGTGGACTTCGAAGCAGTACCGAAACCGTCAGCGTTGCAAAGAGCATGAGGATCACTCCGGCGAAAAGGAGAATCTCTCTGAACGTTCCAACCATAACCAGGGAGATGGCGACTGCCGACTGAAAAAGAATCGATTTCATTGGAATCTTCCTTTTCTCGTCGATCTCAGACAGCCAGGGAGGAAGGAGCCCGTTGCGGGACATGGCGAAATAAACTCGAGGACCGGCAATCGACATAGCCGTGATGGAGCTGAGAATGGCAAACAGAATCAGCGAGGAGATGAGGGCGGTGCCTCGTGTTCCAAAGACACTCCGAGCGGTGATTTCTGCGACCGCGACCTCTCCTTCAAGCTGAGGGAATGGTACGGCACCGAAGTAAGCCAGATTTATAAGCAGATAGGCGATGATCACCGTGCCGGTACCCAGTAGAAGAGCTCTGGGAATGTAGCGTGAGGGCCGGCGAATCTCTTCGGCCATATAAGCCGCTGCATTCCAGCCGCTGTAGGAGAACATGACCAGCACCATTGCCTGACCCAGAGAGGGCAGGTCTACAGAGGTTAAACTTCCGGTGAGGATGGGGCCTAGATTCTCGGTAACGGGAGCTCTCCAGAGCACTGCTGCCGCAAACCCAAGGGTCAGTGCCAGGTTGAAAAGGGTAATGAGAGAATGGAGGCGATTCCCGAACCGCAGTCCCCACACCATCAGACCACTGACGCCCATGATGGTGATGGCGGCGAGGCACTTTTGAATAAGGGTGCTTTGGGGAACGAAGTCGGGAAGCAACGGACTCAGGTAGGTGATCAGCCCCAGGGCTGAAGCGGCGATGGGTGCCGAAAATCCAATGATCAGGGAAGCCCAGCCGGACAGAAATGCCGTGAGCGGGCCGTAGGATGGATAAAGGAAGGCATATTCTCCTCCGGCTCGGGGGATTTGAACGGCCAGCACGGAGTAACAGGTGGCTCCAATCAGAGCCAGAATACCCCCCCCGATCCAGACTCCCAACAACCAGGGAGAATGTCCAACTTCAGCCGCGATCAAACCGGAAGTGGTAAAGATCCCGATCCCAATGATGTTGCCGATCACCAGAAGAGTGGCCGCCAAAAGTCCGACTTCGCGATAGAGCTTCATGATCCGGTTATCCAGGGAATCGCACACGATTCAAAAGGTCTGGATGGTTCACCACAATGCCCATCAGGTCATCAAGGCGGGGGTTAACACCCGGGAGTCTTCAGCACATTACTCGACCCGAATGAGCTCTCGAATGACGTTTTCCAGAGCTTCACGGTCCTGAAAGTTGATGATGTGCCGGAAAATGACTCCGGCAGAATCCACGAAAAACAGGGTAGGGAACACATTGATGTTTCCGAAGGCCTCACGAGTGGGCTGATCGACATGGACACTGAGAAAGGAGAGATCATAATCCAGAAGATAGTCTTGCCGCTGCTGATCCGTGACGCCCAATTCAAGGACCCGATCGGCATTGAATCCAATGACCTGGAAGTGAGAGTCGGAATACTTCTGATCCAAGTCCGCCAGGATCGGAGCAATCCTCATGCAAGGTGGACAACCCGTAAACCAAAAATAGATGAGCAGGCTCTGTCCCTTCAGATCCTGGCTGTCGATCGTCTCATTCTCAAAGCTGGCTAACTCAAATGGAGGCATAGGCGCACCGACCCATTGGGTCACCTTGACCGAGGTGCCGAGGTAATCCGTGAAAAAGTCAATGTTTTCCAGTTGGAGCGATTCGATTTGGTTGGTTTCGGAATTCCGATGAAACAGAGGAGGGATTCGTGGATCGGTCTGCATCACGGCCAATAAAAGATCAACCGATTGGGGACTGATGCCGAATCCGGCCGAGATATGCTGGCGTGTCGGAATCTCTCCGGTGCTCTCGAATTCCGACTTCAGGAAACCTGGGATCTCAAAAAAGATTTCATACAGACGCCCCACGAAAGCCTGTTCCTCGGAGCTGAATCGAGAGTCATTGTAGAGTTCGGAGAAAATGACCTCTTGTTGAGTGCGCATCATCCCTTGCACCCTCTCGACAACCTTTTGCTCAGTTGTCTGTCCCAGCAGGGGGCTTATCCAGAGAAACGCAACAGCCATGAGGGTCTTTCGCATGGCGGAACTCTACTATGTCAAATGGACGATGTCGACCCAGAGAGCGCCCGTTGGAGAGAGCAGTACTACC
>JAZFRU010000043.1:0-2468 GCA_036445815.1 Acidobacteriota bacterium
TTTGCCACTCTCAGCAGCCGCGGGCGATTAACTTCCCTCCCCCGTCCCATTTCCACCATTTCCACCACCAAAAATCCGCACCCAATCCGCACCCAGACCGAAATTGCCGCTTTACGACACTTTTAGAAATTGGCCTAACTTGCTGATTCTTAAAGAGATAGGATGGAGCGGGAGACGGGAATCGAACCCGCGACGTCCAGCATGGGAAGCTGGCATTCTACCGCTGAATTACTCCCGCTCGTAATAGAATGCGGGAAGTATACCACAGCCTGGAGGGACAAAACAGGCAGTGCTGGCGTCGCTTTAGGCCGATGGTATTGCCATTGACGCGTCCCCTTACCGCCGATCGCTTCCTGGTTGTTCGGGGGAGGGAAAACTCTGACTCTATTTCAAGACTGACAGAATATGGTCTCCGCCGATCCAGTTTTTTCCCTTACCTTTCAGTTTCCTCGCCTCGAGGTAGAAAACTCGAGTCAGGACCTCTTGATAATCATCTTTGAAGGGCAATCGTTGCGTTTTTTGTTCCAACTCCCTTTCGGCGATTGCCAGTTTTCTCACGTCCAGCAATGACTTGACTTCTCCGACCAGAAGGAACCGCCCATCCTCGGATTCCGAAACCACATCAACCTCAAGGGGTTTGCGATCAGCACCAGTTCCCCACCAACGCTGAGCCGGCAACCATTCGACCCCCTCCAACTCAAGATGATCAAAGGCACGTCGGACCAGATGCTCCCAGATCTCTCCACGATGGCTTCCAAACTGGTTTAGAATGGCCTTCTTCACCGGTTTCACCATTCCCGACTCGAGACGAGAGCGGTTCGGTTCCACGTAACGAAACCAGAACGCCAAAAAGGGATCATCAATGCGATACAGCGTTTTTTTTGAACTTCTGGGTGAGGCCCCGAAAGGTTGTTCACGTCGAATGAGTCCCAGTTCCAACAATCGAGCCAGCGGACGGGTCAGCGAGGTTGCCGGCTTTGCCAACCTTCCAGCGATCTCGGACATACGGTGGCACCCCTGCCCGATCAGGGAAAGGATTGAGGCTGCCTGAGCTGTCTCGCGCAGGTCATCCAGCAGCAATCGACGGGGTTCGTTGTGAAGCACCCCCAAAGGATCCAGTACCAGCTCCTCGACCGCCTGCCAACTGTTCCTGTACTCACCTGCCAGCTCCCAGTACCGGGGCACTCCTCCCCAGATGGAATACGCTTCCACTATTTCGGCTGGTTTCGATGTCTTGAGGGCCTTACCTATCCATGCGGCTCCCAACGATTGAATATGCAGTATCTCCCGGGCCCTTCCATAGAGGGGTGCCGTGGCATCGAGTACCAGACCATGCATCATTCGCTGGGAGGATCCGCAGATCACAAGATGTAAAGGGCTGGCCCTGTTTTGATCCACGAGTCGTTGCAAGAGGCTTGGCAATTCCGAGCTGGCCCTGGCAAGGTAGGGAAATTCGTCCAGGGCCAGTACAACACCGGGAGGTGCATCATTCCACCAACGTTGGAACAAGCTGTCCCAGTCGGGGTATTCAACGGCGGAAAAACCGGGGAGCACCGGCTCCATGGCCGCAGCCAGCGCGGCTCGCTGCAAAGTCGGCTCGCGTTCGTCCGCGACATAATAAACGGACGTTCGATGCCTGAGGGTTTCCTGGAGAAGACGCGACTTGCCACACCGCCGTCGCCCATACAGACAGCAAAAAGCACTTTCGTTCGAGGTGAATGCCCTCTGCAGGCGAGCTTTCTCGTTTTCTCGATCCAGGAATGGGAGCCGCACGAGACCCTTCTCCTTTTTTTGAATTATAATGTTACTTCAACATTATGTTCTTACAGCATAATACATGTCGGCGTCAAGAGAACCAAGGCATGGTTACCGGATACGCCTTAAAGGAGTTGAAGAAAACTTCAGGTCTATTCATGTGAAAGGGTTCAGAACAACTCGACGTTCTTAACCCTTTCACGTTTCCTGAGATGCCTCACGGCAGCCGATCCAGGGTCCGTGTTCTCCTCGGCAGACTTTCCCAAAGGAAACAAACCGCAGTCGGATTCAGTTCACATCAGGATCGGGATTGGTATAGACAAACTCGCCGCCGATCATGGTTCTCAACACCGGGATGTCCTTGATCTCAAGAGACGGGACGGTGAGTATATCCCTTCCCAGCACCACCAGATCGGCCAGCTTTCCCGCCTCAATCGAACCCTTCAGGTCCTCCTGAAAGGTCGAATAGGCGGGGGTCATGGTCACGGCCCGTATGGCCTCTTCCAGGGTAATGCGCTCCTCCGGGTTGATCACCTTCCCCGAGCTTCTCACCCGGTTTACGGCCGCGTAAATGGTGAACAGAGGAACTCCGGCGGGAGGCCGCCCCGAATCGGATCCGATCATGACGGCAACCCCGTGGTCCAGATAGGTTCTCAGGGGATAGGGACCATAGGCGGGGCGGTCAGGATCTACATTTTGCTCCTCGTAGTCAT
>JAZFRU010000044.1:0-3702 GCA_036445815.1 Acidobacteriota bacterium
CCGGGGACATCTCCCGGGATGGAGGAAAGCACTACCAAAGGGATTTTTATCCGATTGTCAGGGAGTTGGCAGAACGGATACCGTACTTTCCTGCAGTGGGAAATCACGATGTCGCCTGGGGGAATGCTGCCAGCCGCAATCCCTTTCTCAATTTCTTCCGAAAGACTTTCGATGATCTGGCCAACAGAGAAGACAATCAACACCTGAGAGATCCCGCCAGCCAGAAGCTCTGGTACAGCTTTGTCTATGGCAAGGTCCTTTTCATTATTCTCGACTCCAACCTGCTGATCGATGAAGGTCGTTACAGGAAAACGCACGGTTTGGAACCCTATCGGGACTATTTGCAGGAGCAGCTGATCTGGGTGAGAGATCTTTTGAGCGCCTCCAGTCACGATCCTCAGATTCGTGCTAAATTCGTCTTTTTTCATCACTCACCCTTTGTCAGCTACGAGAGGAAATCGGTGCCCATTCTGGGCTTTGGGGGCCATCCGGGTCACAGCCGGATGGTGGTGAATCAGACCGTTCCATCGAAGCAACCGGGCGAGACGCAGTATCTTCTCGATCTGTTTCGTTGGCATCGCGTCACGGCCATTTTTTCCGGACACGAACATTTTTATGAAAGATGGCGGGAGATCATACGAGATGGCGACCGGCCCATACACATGCTGAACTGGGTGGTGACGGGGCTGGGTGGTGTGAAACCGCGTGGCCAACCCGAGTATGAAAAGGAAGAAATCGACAGCCTGCTGGAAGAGGGTGGTGTGTATGGACGGTACCTGGCCCGTCTGTCCGATCTGGAACCCAACTGGTCATCCGAGTTGCAGCATGCGTATCCATCGGAGGAGAGTCCCCAAGCTCGCTTTCATCACTATGTGCGGGTGACCGTGGACGGTTCCAAGGGATGGTTAGAAACGATTGACAAATCTGGAGAGGTTCGAGATAAAGACCTTCTTTTTCCGGTAAATTCGGTGGGTGCTAACGGGAACATTCAGCTCAGGTGATCTGACCTGAGAGGGTTCCCTGGTGATTGGGGCCGAGCCCGGGTGCAGTACCTCGTTTCAGGTCAATTTTTCCCGAGGGATCAGGATTGAGACCTGTTCTGTGAAGAGTTTGACTGGATGAGGCGTGTCCTGTGTGAGAGACGAGATTTTATGGAGGAGTCAAGTTACAAGTCGTCGGCCTGGTATCCCATCCTGGCAGTGGGGATCTCGATGATCGGCTTTATTTCAATCAAGATAGGGCGAGACGCCGTATTTTTCGGCGGTGGCGGACTGCGACAACTCCCCCTGGTCTATATGTTGATGGCAGCCGTTTCCGTCCCCGCCGCAATGGTGCATCTGGAGGCCATTAAAAAATGGGGAGCCCGGAAGGTCAGAACGAGTGTTTTTCTCCTGACGGCCGCGATGTTCCTGTGCTTTGTGCCCTTCGTGGATGTCGGTCATAAAATCCTTGTTTTTGCCTTGTTTGTCCTGGTTCCGGCGGCTTTTGCAGCTCTTTTTGCAGGGGCCTGGCTGCTGGCAGGCGACCTCATGGAAGGCGCCGATGAAAAGGTTGTTCGATGGGTCTACAGCAGGATTGGTGCGGGCTCGATGGTGGGCGGCATCATTGGGGGGCTGGTTGCGGGGGGCCTGTCGATGTACCTGTCTCCCCGATACCTGATCGTCGAGGGAGTGGTGATGATCCTGGTGGCGGCAGGGATCATCTCAAGGGCTCATCGAAAACACCCCATCGGGAGTCGGAGCCATGACACAGCAGGGGCGTCAGAGATGGAACTGGACCGGGAAGTGGAGGTCTCCACAAATATCGTTGAGCAGATACCGGCCACTCTGGGTCTGATGAAGGAACCCTATATTCTGGGACTCATCGGAATCAGTGCCGTCAGTGCGGTGGCTGCGCTGTACATTGATTTTCAGTTTTACGCCATCGTGACTCTATCCGGCCACGTGGATGCGCAGTTTTTTGCAGGCTTTTATACGATGCTCAACCTGGCTGCACTCGTTTTGCAGTTGGTGGCCGCGCCCTGGATTCAAGCACGCTATGGGGTGGGAGGAGCCCTGATGGTCTTGCCAATTGCTCTGCTAGGCGGGCTGGCGGGTCTGGTCATGGTGAGTGCCACGGTGGTGGGTCGGGCCGTGCTCAAGGTCACCGAGGGCGGGTTGAAGTCTTCCATTCATCGTTCGATCTGGGAACAGGTCTTTTTGCCCCTGGGAAGTGGAAGAAGGGCAATGGCCAAGGTCATGGTGGATGGTCTTTTCGCCCGAATCTCGGAAGGAATAGCTGCGGTCGCCCTGTATATCTGGCTGTTGAGCGTGCCGAATCTCGAAGCCGATCTGAAATTGTCCTGGGTCACCTGGGTCATTCTTGTCTCCGTTCTGCTGTGGATTCTTCTGACCCGATATCTGTCCAAGCGTGGCTGCTCAGAAATCGAAGAGCGTGATGCCGTCATACGGCTTCCTGACAGTTGACCGGTGGTTTCGTCCCTCGGGAAGGGATTACCTCGATAAGAAAGAAACGTCTCTCAAACGGGCTAGAAAGAGCGACTGAATTTAAAGCTAACTCGAAAGGTATCTTCTCGGCTGCGGGCGAAATCAACTCGTAACAGTACTGACTGCAGAGTCTTGGCTCGGACTCCCAGGCCGAACCCTTTCTCCAGGCCGGTGAAATCCCAATCCGCGTGGTCTGCAAAAACCTTACCCCGGTCATAAAAGATGGCGAATTCCAGGGCAGGGGATGCCTCCCAGCGATATTCGGCGGAAAGATAGAGCAGATGGGTGCCCCGAAAACGAAAATTCCGGAAGCCGCGAAGCGCGGTGTCCCCTCCCAACGTCTCCTGAAGATAGAAGGGAACCCGACTCTCCCCGTTTTCATCATCCAGTGAAGTGAAAAAGCGAAAGGCCAGGACGCGCTGCTCCGAACCCAGGGCCAGATAATAGCGTCCGTCCACGGAAAAACGATTGAATTCAAACTGGCCGTTGCCGCCGCGATCGTCGAATCGTGCCGCTGAAAAGGCGAATGATCCACCACGGTGAGGGTTTCCCGGCCGGTCACGAAAGTCCATCAACAGGCCCGCATTGACGTGCAGGAAATCGGGCTGGTGGGACAGTCCGGGTGCCGAATCATCATTGAATAAGTCCTGGGTGTCGGGGTACCTGCTGTCCTCTCCGGGATCAATGTCCACGAGCAGATATCCGACCCGAGCCAGGGCGGTGAACCAAGAATTGAACTGATATCCCAAGACGGCATCGTAGGAGATATCGGTGAGGCTGAAATCGGTCTGATCATCCTTTCTGGAGTGAGGCCCAGATCCGAAAAAGTCCTCATCCGGGAAATCGCGATAGCGCAGATCTGCGTAAAGGAAAAAATCGGGGCGGGTTTTTCTAGCCGTCTCGCCTGATAGAAAGCTTGCTCCGGAGCCGCTGCTGGGTCGAACGAGAAAATCACGACCTTTCGGGTACACCTTTCCGAATTGGAGGTCGTACAGCTGGTACTTCTTGAACGAATAGGCCCCTGAAGCCTGGAAGGTCAGCTCCGAACCCAGGAGTCTGGGCTTCCAGTAGCGCACTCCGGGGGCAATTCCGGAACCGGTCGTGACACTGTTGAATTTGGCATAGAAGTTCTTGTAGCGGGTCAGATTTTGACATCCCCCGTTCTCCACCTTGAGCAAAGTCTTCTCCAATAGTGAAGGTTGGACGGGTTTTGCCT
>JAZFRU010000045.1:0-2657 GCA_036445815.1 Acidobacteriota bacterium
TATATTTAAATTAATTAATTATTTATGTCCTGCGCCTAATCGGTTGGGCCGAACACTGTGGGGCCTCTAAACTGTGGGTGCCATTGTTAAACTTTAAACTTTAAAAATTAAAGTTTAAACGCGGTCGAGCGACAGCGAGACCGCTCCCCCTACGAAAACCACACCACCAACAGCGCCGTGACATCAAACAAAGTATGGGCAACCATCGGAGCGATCAGATTGCGTCGCCAGAGGTAAAGGAGTCCAAACAAAAGCCCCAGAACCCCCGCCCCAGCCGCCTTATCAACCCCTTGAACGGCATGCCCTGCTGCAAAGAAAATGCTCCATAGAATCAGTCCGACCACGACTCCCAGCCGACGGGCCACCCTTTCACTGCAGGAGTTCGACCAGCTCATGAAAGGGAGAAAAGGCCACAGAAGGATAGCCCCCAGATAGCGCTCAAAACGGTCCAGAACAAAGGCTCTCTGGATCTCTTCCTTGATCCCTCCCACGTATAGACTGCTGAACAAAAACAGGGCCAGATCACCAGGATCTTGTATTAGATCCAGGAGGGGGTTATCTGCGGTAATATATTGGGGAAGAAAAGCTTGAAAAAAGATGTTAACAACTATCGTGGAAAAAAAGAGCACGGGAACACAGGCAAAGCCCCAACCCACCTCCTGGCCAATGTTCTCCCATGCCCAGCCCAGTTGAGAAAGGCTTTCACATCGGCGATGTAAGAGAAACACAATCAGGATCAGGGCGAGGGTGGCTTCCGATGCCATGAACACGACCACGGTCCAGCTGGACCCCATGACATCAGAGTGGGTCAGCACAAAAGCGAATTGAACCAGCAGGGGGCCCGCCAACACCACCAGCAGAAGTTCCGGCACCGCCAGTAATCGTCGACTCCACTCGTGGATTGAATCAACTTGCTCCGGATTTTCCAAAGGAGTCTGCATGAAGCCGATATTCTACGACAAAAACGGTCTATATTTCCTGCAACGACAAGACACCCCTACAATCTTGGGCCATATGTATAATGTGCATACTTCGCCTTGAGCAAGAAATTGATGGTGTTTTCCAGAACGATTCTTCCAACCTACCTGATCATCACCCTTTGTCTGATGGGGAACGCTCCCGCCCAGGACAAGGACCAAATGAAACAGTTGGCCGTCACAACTCAGGGATCAACCGGCCTGTTCAACCTTTTTTTAGCCCGGACACTGCGGCGTGGAGAGATCAGTATCGGCCTCAACTATTCTCATTACCACCGAGAACCGGGGGATTTGGACTTTACCCTGTTCCCCGTCTCTCTGACTGTGGGCGTACACGACCGTGCCGAACTTTTCATGTCGTGGGAAGCCCAGAGACGGGTCCATGCCAGCGCCATAGAGGTACACCGCTCCCTTGCCGGCAGCCCCGTCACCCCGGCACAGTTGAAAAATGGCACGACCGCTTTTTTCAATGATGCCCCTTTTCTAGATGTGGGATTTGGCAGCGGCCCAGGAGAACTTCGAACAGGAGTGAAACTCAATCTTTTCTCCGAGGGAAGAAAATACCGTTTCAGCATGGCCATACAACCGATGGTCAAATTCTCTCTTTCGGAAAGTCGGTCCCGTCTGGTACGTGGTCTGACCAACGGATCCATTGAGATGGGATATGACATGATCCTGAGCAAGAACCTGCCCCGGGGAGGCATCTTCACCTTTCAGAATGGCTTTCTTTTTGCGAGCGACTCTCAGACCATCGAACACCGCTTCAATTACGGTCTGGGATATCAGCTACCCGTGGTCACGAAAAAGTTGCAAAACATCGGCGAGCTGACAGGCACTGTTTTTATGGGCAAGGAAACACCCGGCGCAAATCCCAAATCGCCACTGGATTTATACCTGGGATTTCGAATCTGGCCGTCACGCCATCTCTCCCTTTCAGCCGCCTACAACGCCACATTACGCCGTATCTCCCCGAACAGTTCCCCCTTTGATGTTCAATCGACAGGCCGATCTGGTTGGCTCTTTCAACTCAGTTATCATCGAAAGATCAACAAGACTCCCAGCCTTCAATGTCTTCCTCAGGAAGTGGTCCTGACGGAAGGAGAGCAAACCACTATTCGGGCCACCATCGAGGATCTGGACGATAGCAAGCTCTCGCTCACCTGGACTGCCAACGGTGGAAGTATCTCTCAAAGGGGAATCCTCGTCATCTTTGACTCCACTGGACTGGAGGCCAATCAATACCGTGTAACCGCAGAGGTAGCTGACGCGAACTCTGTAGCTTCTTGCTCGACCAAGATCATGGTCCTCTCCCGGTAAACTCGCGCTTTGTCCAGGATAGAGGCTCGCGTTCCAGACCGTCTCAAACCCACGTAGAATCTGAAGTAGGGCTAGTAGGGGCGCACGGCCGTGCGCCCATCCGGACCGATCCGGCGCTGAGGCCCCTCCCACATTCAGGATCTACGTGAAACGTTAAACTTGAAACGTAAAACGCGCTGATCGAAGACCAGCGGCCGGTGTGCTTTCGTCGATTGAAGACCTCTCCCACCTTTGCTCGAACACACGAACACACCAATGTCAGGTACAATAAAAACCGTCATGCAAGTCGTTGTTTGGTTTGCCTGTTTGATCAGCGTGGCCTTCAGTTCTCAACTCCTGGGCCAGGTAGATGTGACGCCCCTG
>JAZFRU010000046.1:0-3614 GCA_036445815.1 Acidobacteriota bacterium
GCCCGGCCTGGCCACGGCTTTTTTCATCAACGTCATCCTGTTCGTGGGGGTGAGCCTGGTGACGCGGCCCCAGTCGCCTGAAATGGTGGAGAAGTTCCACGGTCTGATCGAGCGGGAACTGAGCTAAACCCCTGACTGCTGACCCCTAACCCCTGGGGAGCAGCCTCACTCCGTTCGGCCGCTACATTGGGCTTGCCGTTGTTGGCTGGGACTGGGGGGGGAGAGAAAAGGAAAAGATTTATCTTCTCTGTGTCTTGGTGTCTCTGTGGTGAAAATTCTTGCCCGTGCCTCGGTGGTGAGGGCCGCACGGCCGTGCGCCCCTACGCTGTGGGAGGCCCAACACGAACGCCCCCACAGCACCCCATTGCACGATTGCACGAAAGCACGATTGCACGAATTTAGCGTAACCAGGAAGAGAACTCATCCTGGCCGGACGTGTTCTTCCAGACCAGCTCACCGCCCAGTCCCGTGATGATCGGCTTGATATTGAGAACCTCATCGATCGAGATGGTGAAAAAATCCTGGTCCAATACGGTGAAATCCGCATATTTGCCGGCTTCCAGCGTCCCGATCGTATCTTCGGCCAGCATATACTCCGAAGCCCAGGTGGTGGCCATTTTCAAGGCGGTCACTCGATCGATCGCCTCATCCGGCAGCAGCAGATGGGATTCCGGATAGAACCTGCTGGTGGGTGTTTGCCGTGTCACCAGCGTGTGAATCGGTTTCCAGAAATCGGATCCTGAGGCCTCGAAAGTGACGCGAATGCCTTCGTTGATCCAGGTCTTGACCGGCATGGCGAACTTTCTCAGGTCTTCTCCATACTCGGTGAGCAGCTTGGGAACTTCCGCCAGATAGCCCGTGTTGACGTTGAGAATGATCCCATATTTCCTGATTCCATCCATCACATCAGGCAGGTTTCCCAGCACCTGGTTGTGCTCCAGGGTCAGGCGCAGGTCTCGGACGTACTCGACAGAGAGATTGGCCTCCTCCATCGCCTCTTCCAGCATCTGGATGTAGAGCCGAACGCCGTGGCTCGATGTTCCATGGACGCCGACGGCACGCCATCCATTGATCAGGCCTGCCCGAAGAGCTATCCAGGCCTTGAGGTCCGGACTGGGACAGCGTTCCCGGGATTTGATGTCCGACGGGGCCTGGACGTCATCACCCATGCAGATGTTGTTCTGAGTGGAATCCCATATTTCGTGGCACATGCCGTTGAGCCACATCATCTCTCCGCCGTTCTTGTGATCGGTCCAGGGCGCTCCGGCGGCCCGATAAAAAGTTTCGATGGCGGCCTTGTTGAAGAGGTTTCCTCGCTGCGGTTCGATGTAATAAGCCAGCCGGTGAGGCAGCCGGTCTTCGCGATTCAGGAGGGCATAAGCCGCCACCGTTCGGGGATATAAAAGTCGTGTCGCCACCGTGGTCACGCCCGCTCTGAGCACATCCAATCCTTGCAGCCGCATGGCCTCGGCCAGATCAGAGAGGGGTTTGTTTCTCCACCAGTACTCGAAGGTCATGGCACCCTGTTCAGGGACGGCAAAATATCCGTTCATTGACGACCCGGGACCCGTTTCCAGATCGGTGCTCTCCTCCCAGTCATGAAAAACCTCTTTGAACTCGTTGACCGCTTCGGAATTGAAGTACCCCCCGATGCCTCCCCATACCATCACCGGATGGTCCGGGGTGACCGCATCGAGCTGCCTCCGGTTGAGCTTGCCCACGTAAAACCAGGTGCGGTTAGTCCCCGGCTCGTTTTCTTTGGCTTCATTGACAAAGACGCTGATCCACTGCCCGGCATCGATGCCCCGGCTTTGAATCGCATTGGTCACTGTCTCGCGGATGGCCTTGGCGGTGGCCTCCGGTGTGGAAGCGGCGGTCACGGTCAACTTGACGCTGGGGTCCGTCAGGCCCAGCTGGGGACCGTATTTGCGAGCCGCGGCTGTGAAAAGATGATAGTGAGTCTGAATCAAACCGGGAATGACGGTTTTGTTGTCCAGGTCGACCCTCTGGGTACGGGGGCCTGCCAGGGTCATGATCTCATTCACGCTGCCGAGGGCCATGATGCGCTTCCCTTTGATGGCCATGGCCTGGTAAATGTTTCCCGGGGTATCGGGAACGATGCTCCGGTCATCCATGCTGACAATTTTTCCGTTCACCAGAACCGTGTCGGCCCAGCCCATTTCATCCACCAGGGCTGGACGACTCTGAGAGAGTCCGACGGTCGGGAAGGTCAGTACCATTAATACTGCAAGGGTCATCCATCTTCTATTTTTCATGATCGTGTTGTTCATCTCCTCTTTCCTCTTTTCGGATCGGTCTTTAAAATTTCGGGGATTATATCACCGCACACGAGGTTGTACTCTGAAGATTTGATCAGTTCCTAGAACTCGACCGTCACCGAGGTCGTTTTGCCCGCGGTGAGAGTGACCTCTTGTTTCCGTTTCTGCAGGACTCCTCGTCCCTCCAGGTCTCGGGCGGCCACCAGGGTGTAAGTCCCTTCGGGAATGCCCTCAATCTCGAATCGGGAGTTGACGCTGGAGTCCTCGGGGGTGACCGTCGCAAAGAAGGGATGGTCATAGACAAAGATGAAGGGGCCCCTCTGGCCCCGGGACAGGCATGAAATCTCCGACCAGAACCAATGCTTGATCCGGACTAACGGGCAGACTTCGTCTCCTCCAGAAGACGGTCGTACTCGGGAGCCCACTGTTTCCAGTGGTAGGCCCCGACCTTTGTGGCCAGAGCCCGGGCTGTTTTCCGGAGCGATCGGGGATTTCTCAATACCTGCTTCAACCGTTCCAGCAGTTCATCCTCGCTTGCGTACAGGCAGGGCTCGTGAAACTCGGGCGGCAGAATCTCGGGGTAGCTGAGACGCTTCGGCACCAGGGGCAGCGTTTCACAAAAGGCGGCTTCCAGAATGCTGATGCCGAAGAACTCATGAAGCGCCGTCGAGACGGTCAGGGTCGCGTCCCACAGTAACTGTCGGTAGTGATCCTGCCGGGCATAGCCCCAATGGATGACCTGGCGGTTCAACCGTTGGGCGGCGCGATCGAAAATCTCCGGAGGCTGCTGGAAAGACTCGCCGCACACGGCCAGCTCAAAAGGGACTCCATCGTCGGCCAGGGCCAGCATCGCCCGAAAGAAAGCCTCGGGGTTCTTGTCGTACTCCCAGCGCTGATTCCACAGGATGAGCGGCACCTTCCGTTCGGTGGGGCCGGCCGTCGATTTCAGCCCCTCCAGGTCCAGTCCCACCGGAAGCACCTGCGAGCGCTCTTTGAGGTGACCCACCGTCTGCTCTTCGCGGAATTCAGGGAAATGCTTCAGAAATCCCGGAAGGGCATCGAAGAAAGAGCGGAGGTGAAACTCGGAATTGAAAACGACCCGGTCGGCGCTCAGCATCGAGGCGTAATTGATGAAAGCGTAATGGAGATCGCGTTCTCCGTGCTGGCGCCGCATCGGTCCCGTCTCGGGATCTTCGGGCAGCGGATAGGTCAGTTGATTCTCGTGCATGTAAAGGACAACGGGAATACCAGCGGTTCTTTCCCGCGTGAGGGATAAAAAAGTGCTCACATCCAGCATGTCGGTGGCCAGGATCACGTCGGGGTGGAATTCGGAGG